>PFAH01000004.1 GCA_002773725.1 Candidatus Colwellbacteria bacterium CG10_big_fil_rev_8_21_14_0_10_42_22 | reverse complement strand
CACTCAGCAACGTATGACCGCATTGCAAAGGGACTCGGGATTTTACCAATCCGCATCATTTGTCACTATCAGAGCGATGAATATAACTCAAGAGAAGAGGCGGTTAAAGAAATGGCTAAATACCCAGATGATTTAGAGCTAGTTGTTTTGAAAGATTTTGAGTGGAGAGTTTTCGAACAGTAGGTTCGATTTCCATATCCCAGTTATAAATTCTTGTTATACTGAGATTAATGGGAAAGAAATATAACAAACTGGTGAGAGATAAAATTCCTGAGATTTTGGATGCGAAGGGTATGCCCTATGAGAGACGAATAGCTACCGATGAAGAATATCGTATTGAGTTACTCAAAAAGTTTAAAGAGGAAAGTGATGAATTTCTTGAAGTAGAAACTCCAGAGGAGTTGGCTGATGTCCTGGAAGTTATTGAGGCCTTAAAACAGTTACCTGATTATGTTGAAGTGGAAGAAGTTAGGATTAAAAAAAGAAGGGAGCGAGGTGGTTTCGACCAAAGAATTATTCTAAGGGGGGAGAAGGGCTAGTTCTAACGTCGTCTTATGTAACTACCCTTAGGACCTAGAGCTGGAACTTAACATCAGCACAGTTACATATTGACATCTATTTATAATCGTGTTAATAAATACGTAGTTTTGAAAGTTCTTTATAAAACACCCGAGAGGGGATAAATAGTTCTTAAAACTTGGGAATTATTTATCCCTTCTTGGTCAATATTTGTTCTACCCAAGAACACCCAAGCAAGAGGAAGGAAGGAAGCCGTGAACAGGACTCGAAGTGCCTTTCAGATTGTCATCACCATCGTTACCGTCATAGCCGTCATTTTTGGCGCCTACATCGGAATCTGGTGGCTCAACAGAGATGTGGTGAACCGCGAAGCGGAGATCCGCCGCGATCAGTACGAGGTGCAGGAAACCGCTCGGGATGAGGTGTTGCGTCAGGCAGCCCAGATCGAGGCGGTTGATGTCCAGTTGACGAATCCGACGATGACGGATGATCAGAAAGCGACGTTGAATGGACAGCGGGCTGCAATGGTCACGCAGTTGTGCAACGTCGCATCCTCAATCTCCGGCGGCGTGACGGCACCGGTAAGTGATGCTGTACAGAGATACTGCGGATACACCCCTTAGCTAGGGGAGAAAGAGAGAGAAATGAAATTCAACAAGAAGCTTGTCCCAATCGTGGCGTTGTTCGCAGTGCTTGCACTGACGGCATCGTCCTGCGAAGGAAGCACCGAGGCGTCCAAACAAGAAGCCTCGGTGGCCGACGACCAGTTGCTCCGGTTCCTCCAGACACAACCCATCCCTACCTTCGAGTGGAGCCAGTTGCGCCAGAACCTGATCGAACTCGAGACGGCCCAGGCACGCACGACACAGACCACGACCTTCTTCTTCAACATGGGCATCGCCGACCCGATCTCGTCGTGCGCATCGATTGGATTCCCCATAGCAGCGACCTACCAACTCTCCAACCCGGAGAAGATGGCCAACCCGCGCTATAGGGACTCAGCGGTGATTCCACAGTTGGAGGCAACCGGCGTTTACACAGCCGACACAACCGGCACCTATGTCGTGTGTACTGCCCCGAGTGGCAAGGCCTACGCCCAGTACTGGGAAGGGTTCGTCTTGGCGGTTACCGGACCTGCGATCTGGCAGAACGGTCAGGTGGTCCTGACCGGTGATCCGACGTTCGATTTCTCGGTGGGACAGGGCTAGGGTAGCCCAAACCGACCAACACCCAATCGTTCACCTGAGCGATTGGGTGAACGATTTCATAAATGTGTATTTATGCTGATGAGTCCGAAAGGACGAAAATCGTTACTTCTTTAGAACAACCCCTGACCTAAAAGCCCTATTTAACTATACTAAAAGGACTTAAAGAACGTTGTCTGGGTCTCACTACGGGGGGTACCAGACACGAGTGTTCAGCCCAAAGAGATATTCTTGCTTGTAGCGTTCTATTTATTTGATATAATTTTTGGGAAAGAGGTAGGTTCCCCTTCGTTTTTTATATAGAACAAATATGAAAGCTAAATTCAAGGAATTAATAGGGGATTTAATTAATAGTTATAGAGAAAACGCCATTACCTGGCTTGTGGAATGGCCCTTTGAAAATCCGGAGAAATTAATTTTCTTTTTCTTCTTAGTAGCTATTGTCTTTTCTGCAGTAAAGTACTTTTAGTAGAAGTCAGTACTCTACGGCATCTACGGTTTCCCACTTATCTCGTTTGCCGCTTATCCCCTTTGCCGCTATTCTTTTCTTACGATATTTCACTCTACCCTCTCTATAAGTTCTTCTGTCGATACCGAGCGGTGCGATGTCGGGTGCTTGTATCCTAGCGTTAGCGCCAATAGCTTTATCAAATTTAGAAGCTATACCTCCCGTAATGCCTGTATTACAGGAAAAGAAAATAATTGATGGTTTATCTTGGAAGACGCCCCTTTCCACTAAACGTTTAATACCTTTAGATTTTTCTATTTGCGCTTTCTCAAATGCATCTGTACCCAATAATACGCTATAGGAATTTCCATGGCCTGCAATGACGAGCTCTTTTATTGGTCCATTTTCTCTACTTAACCTAACTAATCGTCTCCCGACTTCAATTAAGCTTGCCCCCTCTATCACTATAGTGTGTTTGGGTAATCTCAAGGCGTCGAATAATTCCCACATCCTATCAAGGGCACCATTATGGTCATTTGTCGCTGTATACATCACTGTTGGCGACTCTTGTTTAAGCTTACCTTCCGCCTGTCTTATTAAGTGCGATGGACGATATCTTCCAAAAAACCGAATACCGTACTTTGTGTGTAATATTTTGACTGAACCTGGGCTTCTTTCTTCTAAATACACCATAGACATTAGGGTATTGTTTACTAATTGAGTCATCTCGTCCGCTGTTTTTTGTATGTCTTCATAATTAATTCGAGTGCTTATTGAGTCCCAGATACTCTTTGTTTCTTTGCGAGATAGACCAACTATATTGAACAACTTTCTTCTTAATAATTTAGCCACGCGTGGTAAATCTTCCTGTCCAGTTGTACTAGCGGTACTATCCTTACTATTCTTTTTTATAAAATCTTCGTTTGTAATAGATGTGGTTGCCCTAATAACGCCTCTTAAAAATTCTGCAGAAGACCACATCTCTTCTATTTCGGGTATGTCAGAAATTTCGCCTAACTCACCAATGTCTTCCATGCGATCGCGTGCGATAAGCTCTATTAAGTGATCTACTAAATCGTCGAGGTGTTTACTGTCTAGTATAGAGGTATCAACACCGTCCCAACTTTGTAATATTCCCACAAGTTTCTTCCGGGCTTTCTTTTCACCCCAGCTCTCAATTCTAATATCGCCGATATCCTCGTATTCTTGAATAGAAAGTTCTTGTTTGGGCTCTTTAATATCTTCCTCGTTCGAATTCTTCGATTTTTCTATTATCTTTTCCAGTTCTTCGACCAACAATATTAGATCCTCTTGTTTAGAAGATTCTTCTGAAAGTTCCGTTTCTCCAACCAAGGATTCATCGGTGTTTTCTTCAGCACTCAAATCATCTTCTTCTACCTCTGCCTCTCCAAATGATTCTATCTTCATGTGTTTATTATACAACCAAAAATCTGAGTTCGGATTCCTCCATTTGGTTATTAATAATTAAAGTCCTCTTAAGAGAATTTATTATTTCAATACTTTCTTCCTAAGTCGGACCGACTTGGGAGTGATTTCTAACAACTCGTCGTCGGCCATAATTTCTAGACCACGCTCTAATGTAAGTTTTGTAGGGGGTGTAAGGTTTAGAGCATCGTCAGAACCAGATGCGCGCATATTGGTTAATTGTTTTCCTTTAGTTGGATTGACAGCCATATCCGCCCCCTTACTAACATTTCCGATAACCATACCTTTGTATACTTTTACATTTGGACCAATATAGAGAGTTCCACGATCTTGTAGGTTATAGAGTGAATAACCAAGAGCTTTGCCGTCTACCATTGAAGTCATTGAGCCGACTTCACGACGTTTGATATCTCCCACATGTGGCCTGAAGCCGATGACGCGCGACGCCATAATTCCTTCGCCTCGTGTATCAACCATTAATTCTGAACGAAGACCGAGCAGTCCACGTGTCGGAATTTCAAAAGTTAATCTTGAGTGAGTGCCGTGCGTTTTAACCTTGGTCATGATTCCTTTACGTTTTCCGATTTTCTCAATGACGACACCCGACAAAGATTCTGGCACGTCGACAATTAATTCTTCAAATGGCTCAAGAGTTCTGCCATCTTCATCTTCTTTTAAAATTACATATGGTTGGGATACCTGTATTTCGTAACCCTCGCGACGCATATTCTCAAGCAAGATAGCAATGTGCATCTCTCCTCGCCCGAAAACGGTGTATTGATCTGTTTTAGAAAAATCTATTTTAAGTCCGACGTTCACTTCCAATTCTTTTTTCAAACGTTCTTTTAATTGGGAATTAGTTATAAACTTTCCTTCTTGCCCTGAGAAAGGGGAGTCGTTAACCATGAAGCCAAGAGATATGGTCGGTTCATCAACGGCAATATGGGGCAAAAGATTTGCAGATTCGTCTGTGGTTAAAGTATCGCCGATATAGACGTCAGGGAAGCCAGCTATGACAACAATGTCTCCCGCTTCGGCTTGCTTAACTTCCTTTCGGGTAAATCCTTCAAAAATGAAGAGTTTTGTTACCACTCCCTTCTGTATTGCCCCATCCACGCGTTTGATAAACAACTTATCTTTTTCTTTAACGGTCCCTTCGTATATACGAGCAATAGCTAAACGACCGAGATAGTTGTCATAATCTAGATTAAAAGATTGCATGAGTAACGTCTCGTCTTTTTTTGCTAATGCAGGAGAGACGTTTTCCAATATAGAATCGAGTAGGGGAATCATATCCTTTGAGTCATCATTCAGATTTTTTTTAGCTATGCCGTCTTTGCCAATGGTATAGATTGTGTGGAAGTTTAATTGGTCGTCACTGGCGCCCAAGTCCATAAATAGTTCGAGCACTTCCTCTATAACTTCGGCTGGGCGAGAAGCGGGGTTATCAATCTTGTTCAATACCACTAGGGGCTGAAGACCAATATCCAACGATTTTTTCAAAACAAACCTTGTTTGAGGCATAGGACCTTCTTGGGCATCTACGACGAGAATAACGGAATCAATTGAACGTAAGACGCGCTCTACTTCTGAACCAAAGTCCGCATGTCCTGGCGTATCAACGATATTGATTTTAGTGCCCTTATAAAACATAGATGCATTTTTGGCGTAAATCGTAATACCACGCTCTTTTTCTAGAACGTTGCTGTCCATACTGACGGATTCATTGGTCGTCGCCCCCGTTTGACGCATTAAGGCATCTGTAATAGCTGTCTTACCGTGATCAACGTGGGCGACAATAGCGATGTTTCTAATTTCCATAATAAAAAACGACATGCTTTGTGAGGCATGGCTGGTCAACTATAGCAACCTCTAGGCAAATTATCTAGAGGCGTTCTCTATATTACCTCTGGTTTTTTGCCTTCCTTTTGGATTTGTTTGAGAATTAATTTTGATTCTTCGATCTCTACCCTAAGTAGTTTGATGCGTTTATTATCTATAAAAGTGAAAGCGCCCGGTTCGGGATTAAAAGCCCTGACTTTTTTAAATATATCTTTTGCCTTAACTAGATCTCCCCCTTGTGCATCTTTTAAATCGTCCCAAGGGATATATGCATCTTCTGTAGTGAACTTCGATGTAAGGGTTGCGTTTTCGTGATTTTGTTCGACTGGTTCAATTTTACCTTCATCAAAATCCGTTAATATTTCTGCGAGTAAATTACCCGACAAGACAGCTAGTTCGTCAGCTAATTCATTGTAACGCTGACTGTCTATATATAGGTCTTTTTGGGCTAAAATTGGCCCGTGATCGACTTTTTCGTCTAACATGAATAAACTTACGCCCGTTCTTTCTTCACCAGCCAGTATGGCGCTACGAATAGGAGAGGCTCCCCGATATTTGGGCAATAGAGATGGATGTACGCCAATAATTCCTTGTTTGAAAGATTCTATAAATTCACGTGGAATAATTAGTCCATAAGCTGCTACGATTCCAAAATTCGCCATTGCTGTCAGGGTGGGGGATAGCGCCGTCAATTCTTGCTTATTCTCTGGCTGAAAGATTTTGATATCTAAACCCCTATCTTGAATTAGCTTTTTGGTAGCAGGGGGTGTGAGGATTTTTTTTCTTCCTGCGGGTCTATCGGGGTTACAAACTAGAGCTACTGGAGGGATGCCAGCATTTATGAGCTGATCCAAAACCTTAGTAGCGAATTCTGGACTTCCTAAAAATACGTAACGCATTATTCCAGACCCCTTAATTTAACGCCTCGTTTCATTCTGTCCGTAAAGAGCTTTCCGTTGAGATGGTCTATCTCGTGTTGAAATATCGTAGCGAGCATTCCCCAAGCCCTAATTTTAATTTTCTTACCCTGTTTATTTTGTCCAATTAATACAATATTCTCCGAACGACTTACTTCGCCATACTGTTTTGGGATGCTAAGGCACCCTTCTTCCATCGTTTCTTTTTCTTTTGAGCGTTTTTCTATTTTAGGATTGAAAACGGCAAAGAATTTATTATCCCAACGAGCCACAAAAATTCTCATATCTAATCCTATTTGGTTAGCAGAGAGACCGATACCATTCGCTTTTTGCATAGAATCATCCATTTCTTTAATAAGCTTGTTAATCTCTTTAGAGCTATGTTGCGAAAAGTCAAAACTTTTAAGCTTCCTACGAAGAAGTTTTTTCTCGTCTTTATTATTTATTGTCCAAATTTTTGCCATTGTAGAGCATTTTCATGAAATAGGCGCCTCGGTTTTCAACGTTAGGACGATCGGCAATATCTTTCGCCAACCTTAACAACCTATCTGCATCATAATCTTTAGCCAACTTCATATAAAGTGATTTGTGTTTATCATCGCCTAAAATCTCCGCCAGCATCAAACCGACCATTTGATGTTCTGAATAAACATGCGATTCTCCGGCTCTTTTTTTGAGTTCGTCAAAATATGAATTTTCATCATTTCCATATTCCATACCTTTTAGCATATTATTAACCTTGCCCTGATTCCATACCGCGGTTAAAATTTGATTACGATACTAGATGTCCAAAGTCAATAAAAAGATAAATCTGAAAATATCAAAAACAGCTCTTAAGGCGCTGGTTTTTGTTTTGCTAACTAGCATTAGTTTAGGGATAGTTGGATACGGTTCATATCAACTTGGTTTTAAAGAGGGGCTTGTAAGAACCAAGAATATTGTTATCGAAAACATATCTAATGCAGAAGAGCCGGAAGAGACGGAGTTAGATACTGATTTTTCGATTTTTTGGGAGGCGTGGGACAAGCTTAAATCAGACCATCCTGATATAGATTCTTTAAGTGACTTAGATTTGATATACGGCGCCATTAAGGGATTAACAGATTCTTTGGGTGACCCCAACACCGTATTTTTTACACCTGAAGATTCGCAAAAATTCAACGAAGATATAAACGGCTCCTTTAGTGGCATAGGTGCGGAGATTGGCATCCGTGACGGCTTCTTAGTAATTGTTGCGCCACTCAAGAACACCCCGGCCGAAAGAGCAGGCCTTCAACCCGAAGATAAGATAATCCGTATAGACGGAGAATATTCTGCTGAAATGCCCGTTGAGCAAGCCGCTAAAAAAATTAGAGGGGAAACAGGAACAACGGTTATTCTTACTATTGGCAGACAAGGAGTACCAGAGAATTTCGACGTCTCAATTGTTAGAGAGGATATAGAGATTCCTACGTTAGAGATAGAGAGAATAGGGAACGGAGGAGAAATCGCACATGTTAGTATTTACAGTTTTAATCGTCAGCTCCCCAATCTTTTCAGTAGAGAAGTATTGAAGAGTGCTTTTAAAAAACCTGAGGGAATAATTTTGGATTTACGCAATAACCCTGGAGGGTTTTTGGATGTAGGTGTTCATATGGCGGGCTGGTTTATTGAGGATGGAAAATTAGTCGTTTCAGAAAAGTTTACTTCTGGAAGTATCAAAGAGTTTAGGGCAAATGGCATAGATGTCCTTAAGGGAATACCGGTCGTTATATTAGTAAATGAGGGTTCTGCTTCGGCATCTGAAATCTTGGCTGGTGCAATACGTTTTCATCGCGGTGTCCAATTAGTGGGAGAAACTACTTTTGGTAAGGGTACTGTCCAAAAACTGGAAGATTTAAGCGATGGTTCATCTTTGAAAGTAACTATTGCTCATTGGCTCTTACCCGACGGTTCCTTAATTGAGGGTAATGGTTTGGTGCCGAACTTCGTGGTACCCATTACTGATGAAGATGTGTTAAACAATACAGATCCACAGCTTGAAAAGGCAATTGATATTTTGAGAACTGAAATGTAAGCCATGAAAATAATCCTTTTAGGAGACGTTAGGGGTTTAGGTAGAAAAGATGATATTAAAAATGTATCCGAGGGTTATGCTCGGAATTTTTTAATACCGAACGGCTTGGCTAAACCGGCGACCCAACCTTCTATAGAAAAATTAGAGTCCCAAAAAGAAGGTGAAAAAAAGGAAATCTCTCGAGTAGAAAACATTCTTCAAGAGATACATAAGACCACCAAAAACCAGCCGGTAAAGGTTTTGATTAGAGTGGGGAGTAGGGGAGAGATATTTGCTGCTCTTAGAGATGTTGAGATACTAGATGCCCTTAAAACGACTCATCCAGAACTTGGAGATTTAAAAATTAAAATTAGTAGTGAAAAATCGATTAAAGAAACGGGCGTGCATGAAGTGGAAATTGATGTTGGAAGGGGAATAAAAAACACCTTCCAAATTGAGGTGCTTCCCGATACCGTTGGAAATTAATTGTTTTTATTGACTTGCCTTAACCTCAACAACTTTTATACTACGACGATTGCCGTCAAATTTGACTTTGTTTCTCGATAAAAATTTAACTACTCCAGCTACGCCAGCATAGAGCGTGTCGTCAGAACCTTTTCTAACACCATTACCTGGGACGAACTTAGTGCCACGCTGACGAACCAAAATCTCTCCCGCCTTTACGGTTTGCCCATCGTGCCTTTTAACACCCAATCGTTTTGAATGTGAATCCCTTAAGTTTTTTGTTGAGCCAGCGGCTTTTGTATGTGCCATATTTGTCTATAAATAGAATGAATAGCTATAAATATGAGCATCTCGCCGAAGCTTCGCGCAAAGGCGGATGACCATTTCCAGCTACTGGAGTAGAATATATTCTAAAAGACCCCATGTCAATTCAACGGTTAACGAAAAATAGAATGTTTTTAACCGCTCTTTTTATATTTTTAACTGTATTTCTTGCATTTGGTTTGGGTTATTTGATGGGAAGCGAATCGGACAAGGCGCCCATTATCATTGAGTTGAACAATTCGTTTGAGGAAATGAGCGACTCCAATTAAAATAAGTTGATATGAAGAAAACATTTTTGGGCTTATTTATAGCATCTTCATTAATCTCCACATCGGGGGTTTTAAGTTTAGTTAATGCTGCCCAAGGAGCAGAAATCAATTTTTTCTTTAGTGAGACCTGTCCACACTGCATAAGAGAGCAGGGCTTTTTAGATGATTTGCAGAGAGAATATGGTAACGATTTGATTATTAATAGATATTCCAAGAGCGATTGGAAGACAGAATCAATATTAAAAGATTTTATACGTCAATATGATGCCGATGAAGAGGCGCTTGTCTTCGTGCCAATCACTTTTGTTGGAAGTAAATATTTCGTTGGTTTCGACGATGCTAGTGGCGACATAGGACAAGGGATAAGGAGTGGTATAGAGTCGCAATTTACAGTTGGATCCGAGCCGTCTTCTGAACCGACGTCAGGAGAATCGAAAACTTTTAACTTGCCTTTGTTTGGCAATGTTAATGTAGGGGATTATTCCTTGCCAATTTTAGCCATTATCATGGGAACACTGGATGGTTTTAATGTGTGTTCATTGGGTGCGCTTATTCTAATCCTTGGTTTGACTCTCCAGTTTAAATCCAGAAAGAAAATATTGCTCTATGGTGGACTTTTCTTAATAACCACAGCCATTGTTTACGGAATCTTAATACAGCTCTGGTACGAACTTTTTAGTGTGTTCCAAGAATATCTTAATACCCTATCTCTTTTAATAGGTCTTTTAGGATTTATTGGGGGCGTCTATTTTTTCAAAGAATTTATACGAATGCGAAGAATTGGAATGGCGTGTAAGGCAACAGGGACTTCTTTTGTAAATAAAATTATGCAAAGAACAGAAGAAGTTTTCTCTAAACCAAACCGACTCTTATATTTAGCATTAGCGGTTATTGCGTTTGCGGGCGTAGTAGCAGTTTTAGAGTTTCCATGTTCAGCTGTTATTCCCGTTGCTTTTGCTGGCATTATGGCTGATATGGGTGTCTCGGGAGTGGAGCAATTCTTCCTATTGTCTCTCTTTATATTCTTTTATGTTTTAGATGAGTTTTTGATATTTACTATTGCCGCTTGGCAAATGAAAATTGTTTTGACATCTCCTAAATTAACTGTTTGGGCGACCTTTATTGAAAGCGTGCTCTTGTTTGCTTTGGGTGCATATTATCTATCTAGCTTGATATAGTCGTATTTTATAAGTATAAATATATCCCTAAGTACTTTGATATGTCTTGAGGGCAGATTTTTGGATATATAAAATATGTGCTTAAAAATCTGCCCTTAGAGTGGGGGTAGGAAGAAAGGGAGTGTGATGGAAAAAAGTTTTGTCCTCAACGGAGTGTTGGCTGGAGGAGCCAAAGGGGCTCTAGAGGATTTGGGCATCATTTTCGAGAGAGTTCGCAATGGGAATTCACAGGGCCGTTTTCCAGATGGAACTGGTCTTGCGACTTTCAGCAAGTTCCCCATTGATGACGGGCTTTGTTATGAGCTCAGAATTCAGGGAAACGGCGATTTCTTTCGGGTTGTTTGCGAGGCGGCAGACAAGATTGTCAACTGGCAAGAGAACGTGGGAGAGTAGGGGGTGCTATTTCGAGATATAGACCTTAGTGTCTCCGAAGAAGTAATGGCCGACATTCGATTTGTTCTTGCCTATTGGGAAGTTAGGGGGCAGGCAAGATTTATCGAAGGGAAATCCATCGATGCGCCCACCTCAGAGAGTGCCATCTACCAAATAGGAGGTCAGGAGGTCAATCTCTATTTCCGAGAACGACTCGGTGGAGACGACTATGTTCATGTCGTTTTCAGAGATTGTGTTGAGTGGTCCGACCATCAATTCATCCTAACCCTAGGTGAGGATGCAAAGATGCTTTACGAGTTCATCAAGGGAGGAATCGGTTTCGATGAACTGGTTGCTCCGACTACCTAGGTCATCCCCAACCCCACAATCCGAACCGAGGTTCGGGACCACACAGCCAGTGTGGCGTCCCAACGTAAGAACCTCGGTTCTTACGTTTTTGAATAACAAAACTTACTCGTATCTCAATGCATCTATAGGACTTCTCTCGGCTGCTTTTTTGGCAGGATAGAGACCAAAGATTACTCCAACCAAAGTGGTT
>PFAH01000001.1:22755-31321 GCA_002773725.1 Candidatus Colwellbacteria bacterium CG10_big_fil_rev_8_21_14_0_10_42_22 | reverse complement strand
CCTGAGGCGTTTAGGGCTAAATCAACCAACAGTTGATCGCCCGACGCCTGAGGCGTTTAGGGTGAGGTACCCAAGTGGTTTAAGGGGACGGTTTGCTAAACCGTTAGGTCGGTTTGTGCCGGCGCGAGGGTTCGAATCCCTCCCTCACCGCTCGCTTGTCTCTACGGCGATAGAGGTTTCATATTTTTTGCCAGAGATAGCGTTATTTGTCCCCGTATCGCGACGACTACGTCGTCTCTTATGGGGTTATCGCTTGGAATGAATTGATAAAATTAGTTTTATCGACTCATCTCCTCGTTCGCCCCCATAGTTCAATGGATAGAACGCGAGCTTGCGGAGCTCGAAATGTAGGTTCGACTCCTGCTGGGGGTACGCGGGTGTGGTATAGTGGCATTATATCTGCCTTCCAAGCAGAAGACGGGAGTTCGATTCTCCTCACCCGCTCATAAATCTATAGGATTTATTAGTGATGCTCGTCCCAGCTTTGCTGGGTGGCCCGCTCTAGGTTTTCACTAAAAACAAAAACTGCTACGCTAAAAACCACTAATGAAATTAAGTTCGGCAATAATTATCATATCTTTGGTCTTTGTAGGTGCCTTTTTTGTATATTCACACTCACCCGTAGATCAAACACCAGAAACAATTGAGGAAGGACCATCTATGCAGGCAAATATTAGTGAATCTGTTGAGAAAGAACTGACGTTGCCTGAATCAAAAGAGAAAAAACCAGAATTCAGCTCAACTTCGGGTCTGGAAGAAGAATTGAAGGGGTTTGTAGAAGGTTTTGACGAGATAAATGAGCAACTGGAACAATACGATTCCACATCAACCAAAACTCAAGAACAACGCTTTTAAGCGGTAACTAATAGATAAACAATAACGTTTTATATGGTAGAGGGTGAACAAAACCTCGTTAAACAAGCTAAGAAAGGCGATTCGGAGGCTTTTGGCTTGCTCTACGAACATTATTTACCCAAAATTTACAGATTCATACTGATAAAGGTGGGTCATAAGGAACAGGCGGAGGACATTACTCACCTTACCTTTTTGAGAGCTTGGGAGAACGTTAGTCGCTATCAATATAGAGGATATTCCTTTAGTAGCTGGCTGTATAGGATTGCTCGCAATGCTGTCATTGACCATTACCGAAAAAACACTGTTCAAATCAGCATAGAAGACGTTTCGCCCGAAGCTCTTGGAATAGACAATTCTCTTATAGAGAGCATTGATACAAAGATTAAGTGGGAGGAACTCTTCGGCGCTATTCAAACGCTTAAAGACGTCGAACAGGACGTTTTGATAATGCGATTTGTCGAGGACTTAACACATCAGGAAGTGGCGGAAGCGGTTGATAAAACTGAGGGGGCGGTAAAAGTAATACAACACCGAGCTCTCAAGAAACTAAAAGAAAATCTGAAATGAAAGAAGAATATATAATTAAACAATTAAATAGCTTAAAGAACATTGAGCCCGGCGCTGATTATGCTGCCAGTTCTAAACTTAAGCTACTTTATGAGACACCCCAAAAACCAAGGCGTGTTTTTCTGTTGTCCCAAAGCTTAAGCACTACGCTTTCCATTGGTCTGGCTATCGTGCTTTTTGTATTCATAGGATTGGGTAGCGCATCAAACATTTTTAGAAATCCTCTTTCCCCTACTTTTACGGGCGTAAATCAGGAACTGACTTCCGAAGCCGGAAAGCTTAGCGACACAATTGATATCCATCTTGAAGAAGTTAGATATTTAACGGATGTAACTACTAACCCTCTTGTAAGAGCAAATATACAAAATGTCGAGGAGAATAATTCTACCGACGAAGAAATAGACGATCTCCTAGACGAAGCTTTTAACTTGTAATGAGAAAGATGAGAAAAAACATTAAGATATTAACGGCTTTTACTCTCTCCTTTTTAGTGTTAAGCCCTTCTATGGCTTTAGCGGAAATTGATTTTGCTCAACTGGTGGTTTTGGAGAGCATAACTCCAGAAGAAAAGTTTGCTAAAAAATTCGAACTTACGCAGAACGCTCTAGGTAAAGCAATAGAGAGGGCAGAAAGTATGAAGACGGGTCTTGAGGCGTTGTCTTTTGAAAAAGATTCTGTTGAGGTCGGTCTTAAAGACAAATACTTAGCTGAAGCAGATTCATATCTGGCGTTTTATAAAGAGAGTAAAGAAGTTCTTTCTAGTGTCGAGCAATTAGAAGATCTGAATGTTTTGATTCAAAAAGTTATAGATTATCGAGAAAATATATATGCTCCTAGCGCAAAGAACGTGTTGGAGTTTATCTTGGTCTTCTCATATAGCCCATCTGTCTTGGAAACAGCAAATAAAAGGTTTGAAAGTATTAAGTCGGATGTCGAACGATTAGAAAATCTGAGCTTGCTTGAGTCGGGGCTTTTCAGTACAGAGCTGGAACTATCTCAAAAGACCCTTGAAGAGGCTGGCGCCCTACAAACACAGGCAAAGTTGATTTTACTTTCTCCTTATATGGAAAGTTTATCCGAAGATTTGAATATTGAAGAAGGAGCGCCAACTGCCAAACAGTTGGCTGAAGAGAGCCTTAATAAGATAAAGGGGCTCTACACCATTTTCATTGAAACCGGCCAAAGGGTGAAAAACACCTTAGGAATTTAGCAAGCGGGACCGGTTTAAAGCAAAAAAGAAAAAGACCCGAGAAATCTCGGGTCTTTTTCTAATAAATAACCTAAGTTTTAGGCAACTGCGTCTTTTAATCCTTTACCAGCAGAGAACTTTGGTACAGTTTTGGCAGCAATTTGAATTTTTTCACCAGTTCTTGGGTTGATACCCTGACGAGCTGATCTCTTGCTTACCTTAAAAGTACCGAATCCTGTTACTGCTACTTCTTCACCACGACTTAAGGACTTGGTGATTACTTCGAAGACGGCATCTACGGCAGCTTCTGCATCTTTTTTTGTATCAAGACCGGCTGCTGACATTACCTCTTCTACTAATT
This sequence comes from Candidatus Colwellbacteria bacterium CG10_big_fil_rev_8_21_14_0_10_42_22, assembly GCA_002773725.1. Taxonomy (GTDB): domain Bacteria; phylum Patescibacteriota; class Minisyncoccia; order UBA6257; family Colwellbacteraceae; genus 1-14-0-10-42-22. Next base: position 28,349 of record PFAH01000001.1, on the reverse strand, counting down.
CGGTTTTCTTCATTATTAGTACAGGTTTTTCCGACCTTTTTCTTTGGCTTTCCTAATACCAACGCCATTATACCAAAAAACCGCTTAAATACTACTATTTCTTCCTGGGTGGGATAATTTTCGATTTAACATCTCGAATTGTTCAGTTATTTTGCGTATTCAGTAGCTCTGGTTTCTCTAATCACGTTTACCTTAATTTCTCCGGGGTAATTCATCTCGGACTGTATTTTAGCTGCTATATCGCGAGCTAGTTGTAGAGCCCCAAAGTCATCTATCTTCTCTGGAATTACAAAAACTCGTAATTCCCTACCTGCAGAGACGGCGTAGGACTGGCTAACTCCGGGAAATTCATTGGCTATCTTCTCTAGGTCATCTAGGCGCTTAATATAGTGCTCTAGGGTGCCCCTTCTAGCTCCAGGCCTAGCTGCTGAAAGGGCATCTGCCGCTGTCACAATGAAGGCCTCTGGGCTAGAGTGGGGATAATCGTCGTGGTGTGACTCCATTGCCGTAATCACCTCATCTGATACTCCGTATTTTTTAAGTATCTTTCTGCCCAACTCAACGTGTGTTCCTTCTACTTCATGGTCTATGGCCTTGCCGATGTCGTGTAGGAGCGCCCCTTTCTTAGCCACATCTACATTAACGTTGAGTTCGCCGGCTATCATGCCTGCAAGGTGTGACATTTCTACTGAGTGAGTAAGCACGTTTTGACCAAAACTGGTGCGAAAATTGAGCCGACCCAGTAAATGGATAATCTCTTTGGGTAGGTCGAAGATGCCCACTTCATAAGCGGCCTCTTCTCCTATCTCGTACATTCGTTTTTCAAGTTCCGACTTAGCCTCATCTACTTTTTCTTCTATCTTAGCCGGTTGTATTCTGCCGTCCTTAATCAATTTCTGAAGAGCCAACCTTGCCACCTCTCTTCTCAGAGGATCAAAAGACGAAAGGATGATTGTGTCAGGGGCTTCATCAACTATCAGTTCAACACCGGTTAATCTTTCTATAGCTCGAATATTTCGCCCTTCCCGACCAATTATTTTACCTTTCAAATCTTCTGATGGGAGAGTGAAGGTAGAAGTAGTAAGGTCTGAGACATGCGACCTAGCCATACGTTGAATGGCGGCGGTTATGATACCTAGACCCTTCTTTTCTATTTCTTCTTGTCTTTCTTGAGTTAATTTATGGAGTAATTCGGCTAAATCGTCCTTATATTGTTCTTTAATCTCTTTAACTAATCTTTCTTTGGCTTCTTCGGGCTTAAGCTGCGCCACTTTTGAAAGTTCTGATTGAATTCGTGCACGTAACTCGTCGAGCTCTTGCTTGGCTTCGCCTAAGTTTTTTACGTCGGCTTCAAGCGCCTTTTGACTTGATTGAAATTCTTTGTCTTTAGTGGCTAAATCGGCCTCCTTTTCCAGAAGCCTTTCTTCTATACGATTTAGGGTTGATTTTCTCTCTTTCTCTTCTCCCCGAACTTCATCGAGTAAGGCGGCGGCCTTGTCTTTCGCCTCTAGAATTATTTCTTGGGCCTTTGTTTCGGCCTTATGAGCTTCTTCTTTAAGCTTATTCTCGAGAAAACCTCTCTTTTCGGCTGCTAATTTCTGTCTGATAAAGTAGCCCAAAACTCCACCGAGCACCAAAGCCAAGGCCATGTATAGTGGTTGATTCATTTTGTTTCATTTTTAAGAATTGGTTCATGACTATTAAGACATATTACTCCCCGTCAGCGTCCTCTGTCAAAGATTTACCTTTACGTCCACCCACTAGTATATATATATAGAAGACCTTCGATTGGGTCATTGTTTGAAAAATCTGGAAAAATCAAATTGACCTCAATACGGCCATGCACCACGCTCTATCTAATTTTAAAACCGATTAAATATTGGATTATATAAACAAAAACAAAAATCGTAAGAACGATAGTGGGGCCACTACCGTTAGAAAAAGTATCAAGAAGACCTGCCGCAATTCCAACAACCAATATGTGTATAAAGAACTTGGTATTGTTATCCTGATAGAATTTTGAATCTGTCTTTAGTTTTTCAATAAACACAAGCTGTCTTTTTCTATTCATCCACAATCCAGGGTGATCGTTCCAATAAATAGCATATGTAGATGGCATTGTGGGACATAGCCACCACCATAAAGAGTTGTGTTTTTTAACCTCTGCGTTCATATCTTAAGTATACACGAACTTCCTAGTTGGCCCTATATATCGAATTCGAACCAACGGGACGGCTTATTGAAATCCCCAAACGGGCATTAAAAGAATTAGTACAGAAAGCCCTACAAAAAGTCCCAAATCCCTAACAAGCAGTTCCTTAGAGAAGGTTTCTTTAAAATAATTAACTAGAGTGTCGTGCAATACAAAGGTCGCTAAAACTAAGAAGGAGGCGCTTACTAGAAAACTGGTTGGGAAAAATGAGCTCACCCAAGCCGCCTGAATTAGAAGCATCGCTTCAACAGAAGCAACTAAGTTTATAATATTTGGATCCTTTTTAACCATTACTTTATAAAACTCCTTAAACATGAAGAAGAGGATTATAAAAAGTGGCACCTCGGATATGGAGCCCAATAGAAAAAGGCTGGTCGCACCCACCACTAACACTAGGTGTAAAAGATAATAGGCGCTTTGCCATCTCAAAATAATCAAGTTCTTAACTCCGAGCATAATAAAGGCCAGGGCCCCCAATACTACGTTTACATAAAATCCCATCAGGCCACTGATGTTGGGCCCCCACAAAACTAACATCAACCAAACAATGGCGGATATAAGATATTTACCCGAATTGGTCTTTGGCTTGAAATATAGAAACAAAAATATCAACAAGAAAATAAGGGCCTTGAAGAAGGTAATACCTTCGTACCTTAGCCAAAAAACAGCGAGAACTAAAAAGCCCGCCCTAAGTGTTAACGGTAATACCGGATTCTTTAAAACTAACTTTAACTTTTCCGCCATCTTTTATATTTCCCCCTATTATTTTATCCGCCAATTTATCTAATATCATCTTTTGGATGACTCTTTTGACTGGCCTGGCGCCATACTCCGGATCAAAGCCATGGTCTACTATGTATTTTTTGGCAGTAGCGTCCACTGTTAATTTGATGCCCTTTTCCTTGAGGCGCTCTGTCAATTCATTGATTTGAATATCTACAATTTCTGTAATTGCTTTCTTGTTTAGAGAGTCAAATATTATGACCTCGTCCACCCTATTCAGGAACTCCGGCTTAAACCTCTCCCGCAAAGCTTCTTTAATAGAACCCTTATACTCTTCTTCTTTCTTTTTTGCTTCTGAACCGCGGGTGGTAAAGCCAACTCGGGACATCTCTCTGGAGATATGACTACCAACATTAGAGGTCATGATAATAATGGTGTTTCTAAAATTCACCGTTCTGCCTTTTCCGTCTTTCATTCGACCGGCATCAAGTACCTGCAAAAGTACATTAAACACCTCGGGGTGAGCTTTTTCTATTTCGTCAAAAAGAATCAAACTATATGGTCTGTGTCTAATAATTTCTGTTAATTGTCCGCCGTCCTCAAAGCCCACATAGCCCGGGGGTGAACCAATCAACTTAGCCGTATCGTGACGCTCCATATATTCAGACATATCTATCCTAACTAATGCCTTATCATCGTTGAACATGAATTCTGCTAAAGCTCTGGCAAGTTCTGTCTTTCCAACGCCCGTTGGGCCTAAAAACATAAATGATCCCATAGGCCTGTCTAGGGGCGCCAGTCCCGCCCTTGCTCTTCTAAGGGCATGCGCTACGGACGAAATGGCACCTTCTTGTCCAACAACCCGTTTTTTTAAGACATCTTCTATTCTTTGAAGCTTGTCCGCCTCTGACTCTAAGATGTTTCTTAAGGGAACACCCGTCCAATGAGATATAACCTCTGCCACGTCTTCTCTATCAACGCCTTCTTTAAGAAATCTGCTGTTACTGTCTTTTTTGTTTGAAGAAAAACATTTTTTCTCGAAGGCACGATATTCTTTCTCTGCTTTTGGAAGCTCGCCGTAGGTTATCTCGGCCACTCGAGTTAATTCTCCGCCCCTTTCTGCTACTTCCATTTCTCGCCTCAATGAATCTACTCGCTCTCGAAGAGAGTTTAGTTTTTCGAATGTAAGTTTTTCGGCATCCCAACTAGCGGAGAGCCCCCCCTCCTCATCGTTGAGAGTGCTCAACTCTTCTTCTATATCTTCCAATCTTTTTTTATTCTTAGCAGTTTCTTTTTCTTTGCTGATAGCGGCCTTCTCAACCTCTAGGGATGTAATGTTTTTTCTAATCTTATTAATGCTGGCTGGAACACTCTCTGTCTCAAGCTTTCTAGATGCCGCCGCCTCATCTATAACATCAACCGCCTTATCGGGAAGAAATCTTTCACTAATATAACGAGCCGATAATCTTACGGCGGCCGTTAGGGCTTCGTCGCTAATAGGAAGTCCGTGATGAAGCTCGTACTTCTCCTTAAGCCCTCTGAGGATAGTGATACTATCTTCGATTGATGGTTCTTCTACGTAGACGGGCTGGAGACGTCTTTCTAGGGCCGTGTCTTTTTCAATATGACGCTGATACTCCTTAAGAGTGGTGGCCCCGATTGCGTGCAGGTCACCTCTTGCGAGTGCCGGTTTCAAAAGATTGGATGCATCAACTGCTCCTTCGGCTGCACCAGCTCCTACTATCATATGTATCTCATCTATAAAAAGAACTATCTCTCCTTTAGAACTCTCTATCTCTTTTATAAATGCCTTAAGGCGATCCTCAAACTCGCCCCTAAACTTAGTACCAGCAATTAGAGAACCTATATCTAAAGATACTATCTTTTTGCCTTTAAGCGTTTCGGGAATGTCTCCAGAGATTATCTTTTGAGCCAATCCTTCAACTATAGCCGTCTTGCCCACGCCCGGCTCTCCAATTAAAACCGGGTTGTTCTTTGTGCGTCTTGAAAGAATCTGTATCACCCTCCTTAGCTCATCTTCTCTACCAATCATAGGGTCAAGCTTTCCATCAGCCGCTTGTTGGGTTAGGTCGATAGCATATTTTTCCAATGCTTGAAAGGTTGCTTCAGGACTCTCGCTAGTAACCCTAGATGAGCCCCTGATTTTAGACATGATTTTGAGAGCGTCCTCTCTTCGAAGCCCAGCTTTTTCTAAAATTTGTTTAGCTTCGGAGTCCACCTCTAGGGTGCCCAAAAGCAAGTGCTCGCAAGAGATAAATTCATCTTTGTTAGCCATAGCGCTTTTAGCGGCCCTGTCTATTACTTTTAATATTTCTCTTGAGAGATAAATTTGCCCAACGGAGGCGGTTGAGAATATTTTGGGTAGTTTACTAAGCTCGCCCTCTATTTCAATTGTTAGCTTGTCGGCTTCGATATCAGCTTCTGCCAAGATTGGACCCACAAGCGACTCCTGATCGTTTATCAGGGCGGACAAAAGATGGAGTGCCCTAAATTCACCGTGGTTTTGGGCAGTAGCCAGATCTTGAGCTCTTTGAAGGGCTTCTTGGGCCTTGATTGTGAAGCGATTAAAAGAATTCATTTGTGGTTATAAGTTAATAAAAAGAGAAGAAAGTATCAAGATGCGCTCACTTCATCCACT
>PFAH01000001.1:10010-22740 GCA_002773725.1 Candidatus Colwellbacteria bacterium CG10_big_fil_rev_8_21_14_0_10_42_22 | reverse complement strand
CGAAGGTTTTTTTGTTTTTGGCAGCAATATTTAGACGAACCAAGGGCTCTGTATTAGAGGTTCGCACATTAAAAGCAAAATCTGGACCAAACACACTGATTCCATCTAGTTTTCGTATTTTAATTCCAGGACTATTTTCATAATTTTCTTCAATCCTGCGAATTGCCCCTTCTCCATCTTCTACTTCAAAGTTAGTTTCGTTAGGCCATTCGAATTTATTAAATTCACCGACGGCCCGACTAAGTGTAAATTTTTTATTTTTAATTTCAGATATGTAATTAGCTAAGAATAGAGATGCCAGTATGCCGGCATCTGAATAATAGAAATCTTTGAAATAATAGTGACTCGAATGCTCAACACCAAAACCAGCGCGTTTTTCACGCATAGTATTAATAATATTGAATCTTCCCACCTTTTCTTCAACAACTTCCACGGTAGGCATGGTGAAATCCTTTAAGGCATTAACATTTAATACATAGGGGGGTTCGAAATATTCTTTTAAGCATAAAAAGATATTGTGTGGGTTAATTTCTTTACCCAATTCATCTAAAAAAACGGCTCTGTCTCCGTCGCTGTCAAAAACGACTCCAAAATCCGCTTTGCTCTCTACAATCATCCTCGCTAAATCATCGGTTGCGCCTTGAGCAAGGGGGTTTGGACCATGGGCCGGAAAATCGCCGTCTATTTCATCGTTTATAACGACGACTTCTAAGTTCTTTATATCCATTAATTCCTTCAAAACTGGCACGACTGCCCCATTAGAGCAATCAAAAACCACCTTCACTAATGTCTTAAGCTTCAAAAACTTCTTTAAAAAATCGGCATATGTTTTTATATAGTTCATCGCATTAACTCATATATTTCCTTACCACCGACCACCTTGAGATCTTCGCCACCTTTGATCATTTTTAGACCGTTATATTCTTTTGGGTTGTGCGAAGCGGTAATACAAATTCCCCCAACGGCATTTGTGTCTTTAATCAAAAAGGCAAGCATCGGGGTCGTCATAAGTCCGACCTCAAGAACTTCAACGCCTTCCAATGCTTTCAATGCTCCTAAAACTGCTTTGTATAATTGAGGAGAGCTTTTTCGAACATCATGCCCTACCACCACTTTGCCTTTTCCAAAAACTTTTTTTATTAAAGCCCTTGATACTTCTTCAACGAGTTCTTCGTTTATCTGGTCAGGGTAAGTGCCCCGAATATCATATCCCTTGAAGACCATTTTTCTTGATGCTAAATCCTTCCTCATATATATAGGCATTTTATCATAAAGTCGGTCTTTATTGGCTGGGTTAAATAGTGCTAAACTAGGGTATATAGATGGCGAAGAAAAGAAGAAAAAAACACATTCCTAAAAAGGAGGAGGAAAAGCGCGGACTTCATCCAGACACTAAGGCCAGTATCTTGGCGGTGGTTTTTTTGGGAGTTGCTCTAGTTTTGATTCTTTCTAAATTTGGTTGGGCGGGTCCTGTTGGTGATGCTATTTATCAAGTCCTGGAAAAATTTCTTGGTTGGGGCTATTTCCTAATGCCAACCGCCTTCATCCTTATCAGCATAAATGCTGTCGCCAAGAACAAGCAATTTTTAGCTACGCCCACCTTGCTCGGTGCGCTCTTTTTTATTCTCTCTGGGCTAGGGTTTCTCGACCTACTTTCTAGTGAATCTGGCGGTTTAGTGGGAGAGATATTGGGTAGCTTGGAAAACCTTTTTGGAAAGGGGGCATCTGTGGTTATTAACCTAACTATACTGGTGGCCTCTATACTCGCTGTTTTGAACGTTCCTATAAGATTAAAATTACCCGAGAGAAAGCAAAAACAGATTGAGGAAGAACCCAATATAGTTATGCCCGAATCTATCGACGAACATCCACAAGATGATAGTGAGTCGGGAAGAAAAGAAGAACAAGAAGCAGAGAAAAAGAAGGAAAAACACGAGGGTTTTGGTCTTTTCAGCGATAAGGGGTTCCAAATGGCAACCAAGGATTATAAGTTTCCGCCCCTAAAGCTTCTCAAAACCGGTTTTGATAAACCGACTGTCGGCGATATTAAGGCGAACGCTAATATTATCAAAAGAACCCTGGAGAGTTTTGGAATACCGGTTGAGATGGGAGAGATCACTATCGGACCAAAAGTAACTCGTTACACCCTAAAGCCGGCTGAAGGTATTAAGCTTTCTCGTATAGAGGCGCTTAATCAAGATTTGAGCTTGGCTTTGGCCGCCCACCCAATCAGAATAGAGGCGCCCATACCCGGAAAATCCTTGGTTGGAATAGAGGTGCCTAATAAAGTAGCTAGTATCGTCCGTTTGGGTTCCCTATTGGCAGATCCTGAATTCAAAAAATCCAGCAGTTTAGGGTTCCCTCTGGGCAGAGACGTCTCCGGTACACCCATCTTTGCAAGTATTGCCAAGATGCCCCATATGCTTATAGCCGGCTCTACGGGCAGTGGTAAGTCCATAGCAATTCACTCTCTTATAGTTTCTTTACTTTATAAAAACACGCCCGCCACTTTGCGCTTTATAATGATTGACCCTAAAAAAGTAGAGCTTTCAACGTACGAAGGTATCCCTCACCTCCTATCACCCGTTATCACGGAGGGTAAAAGAGCGGTAGCAGCCCTACGATTTGCTATTCAAGAGATGGAAAGACGTTATGAGCTACTTTTAGACGCTGGTAAACGCGACGTAGTTAGTTATAACAGTGATCACCATGAAGATATGCTACCTTTTATGGTGATAGTTATTGATGAATTAGCGGACTTAATGGCCGCCTTTGGTAGGGAGGTTGAAACGTCTATTGTGCGTCTAGCACAAATGGCAAGGGCGACTGGTATTCATTTAGTGGTCTCGACTCAACGACCGTCGGTTGAGGTTATCACCGGCCTTATCAAGGCAAACATCACAACCCGTCTGGCACTTCAAGTCGCCAGTCAAGTTGATTCGCGCACTATTTTGGACATGGCAGGCGCCGAAAAACTTCTAGGTGGTGGTGATATGCTTTTCATATCAGCTGAACACTCTAAGCCAAAGAGGATACAAGGAGGATTTATTACAGAAGACGAAATAAATAGTGTGGTCAAATTCATTCGAACAGAAAACAAGGTTATGCCCGAAGATGCTCTGGGAGAAGAAATGGAAGAAAGTTTAGAAAAGCCGACCTCTAGGGGATTTGACGCCGAAGATGATGAGGACGACGAACTTTATAAAGAAGCACTTGATGCGGTTATTCAAGCGAAGAAGGCCTCTGCTTCATATCTTCAAAGACGTCTCCGAGTTGGATATGCTCGTGCCGCCCGTCTTTTGGATATTATGGAAGCTAGAGGAGTTATTGGTCCCGCCGATGGAGCCAAGCCAAGGGATATATTGATTGAAACGGAAGATTCGTCTATTGAAAAAGATTACGAAGAAGATGCACAAAGCGGAGAAGAAGAATATGAGTGAGCATCAGGGCATTGCTGATGCTCTTAAAAATCTGATGAAGTCCAAGGGAATTGGACCTCAACGGCTTGCTTCTATGACTGACGTACCCAAGAGGTTTATAGATGCAATTTTGCAAGAAAACTTTGACAAACTTCCTGCTCGTCCCTATATACGCGGATATTTGTTTAAGATTTCTAACGTTTTAGGAGCTGATAATGACTCTTTGTGGGAGATATATCGCACTTCAATTGAAGCTCCCTCCTCTGGCGAGAGCGATACTTTGCCTGTTAATCGTTTTGCTATCAAAAAAATGGATTCCGGAAAGGTGGTAACTATCTTGTTTGTGGTCTTAATAGTTGTTTTTTTTGCCCTCAATCTTAATCGTATTATAGGAAAACCCGGAGTAGATATTGTTTTGCCCGAATCCACGAATGAAGAGATTCTAATTGTTACTGGTCTGGTTAATCCTGACGATAGACTAACTCTTAATGGGGAATTGATTTATACTGATGAGGAAGGAAATTTTAGTAAAAATGTTCAAATGGAACCTGGGCTTAACACTCTCGAATTTAGGGTCAGTAGATATTTGGGCCGCGAAACCAAGATTGTAAAACAAGTTTTCTATCAACCAGAGTTACAGGAAAATGCCAACTAAAGAGAAAGAGGAAAATAAAAAACAGGGGATAGAAGAGCTTTTAGATTCTCTTAGGACTAAATACGGCGAAGAAGCCATAATGACCTTAGGGGACGCAAGACGCGTCAATGTAGAAGCTGTTTCTACCGGTTCGTTGTCGTTAGATATGGCTCTTGGAGTTGGTGGGTTGCCTAAAGGCAGGATTATTGAGGTATTTGGTCCCGAATCTTCCGGCAAAACAACTCTAGCCCTATCAACCATTGCTCAGGTTCAAAAGAGGGGTGGCAGGGCTGCTTTTATTGATGCCGAACATGCTCTTGATCCGGAATATGCTCAAAAAATTGGTGTAAAAATTAAAGAGCTTTTGATTTCTCAACCCAACAGTGGAGAGGAGGCGCTCAATATCCTTGAAAGCCTAATCAGATCAAAGATTATAGATGTAGTGGTGGTAGATTCAGTGGCCGCCCTTACTCCAAAAGCTGAAATCGAAGGGGATATGGAGTCCAAGTTCATTGGCTTACAGGCGCGCATGATGTCTCAAGCCCTACGTAAAGTAGCCGCTATCGCTTCCCAAACGGGCACTATCGTTATCTTCATTAATCAACTTAGAGAAAAAATCGGCATTATGTTCGGTAATCCCGAGACCACTCCGGGAGGAAGGGCCTTGAAATTTTATTCTTCTGTGAGAATTGATATTAGACGCAGGGCTCAGCTCAAAAAGGGTGATGCGGTTATAGGTTCTCGCACTAAAGCCAAAGTAGTTAAAAATAAAGTTGCAGCTCCATTTAAGGTAGCCGAATTTGACATCATGTACGGAGAGGGCATCTCTTATGAAGGAGATGTTTTGGGGTTAGCTCTTGAATTAGGTATTGTTAAAAAATCGGGCGCTAGTTACAGCTTTGGCAAAGAAAAACTTGGGGTTGGTATAGAAAAAGCCCGCAGTTGTCTGAAGGAAGACAAAAAACTCTTGAAAGAAATTGAGGGTCAGGTAATTCGCGCTAAAGGCGAACAAGAATAACTACCTCAAGTGTTCCTGAATATATTCTTTAACTGGTTTGTATTGGTTAATGCCGTCTTTGGGCACAAGAACATAAGCATCCTCCCCGCTTGGATTAGGTATTCGCATACTTTGCCAAAGCTTGGTGTCGAAATCTAAGACGATACTGTTAAAGCCAATATTTTTGACGTCTCTGAAATTAGATATTGTTTGCCCTAAACTAAAATTACTTGTGCTTTTGGATATTTGAGGAAGCATACGAAAGATGAAACTCGTTTTCTTTAAGGATGTAAGTTCGTTAAATTTATTAAAGATAGCTTCAAGTACTAAGTGTTGATTTTTCTCGCGGAAAAAATCTCCTTGTGGAGCATAACGATTTCTAATTAACCAAACCACATCTTCGCCATTAAGATGATTAGTCCCTGCCTTTAGGTAAAAACTGCCCACCGGGTCGTAAATCGGCTCTGCTAATTCAATTTGGATACCACCCAAGCCGTCAACAATTTCCTTTACTACACTAAGATCTAAAATGACGTAATTCTTAGTTTCAATACCGCTGATAGCAGGCAGGGTCAACATCACTTCATCTATTCTTGAGTCAGAGATAACTCTATTGATTTTGAATCTGTAATCTCCAAAATCTCCATAGAGATCTCTTGGCAGAGAAATTAAGTTGATCATCTCTGTCTCAGGATTAAATTGTATTAAAACGATGGTGTCTGCTAAATCGGGAGCGAAATGCCATTGCCCGCCCTGCCCTTTGCCAACCTGTCCCATTACTAAAACAGAAAAGGGCTCTTTGAGATTCTCGCTTGTTCCGTTTTTCCAGATGGTGTCGATCTTTTCTCCCTTAAGAATGGCGTAAGAGGCGCCCGCTACCAAAACAACGAGTATAAGAATTAAGAGTATGGTGGCTCTTTTAAGCATTTAGTTTGTAGAAATTCTCCATTAGCTTGGCTACCAATATTGGTCCGGTTCCACCGGGTGTTGGAGTATAGAATAAAACTTTATCGGACTTTTTGTCCTTTTCAAAATCACCCAAGAGTTGCCCATTTGGTGTGTAATAATAGCCAAAATCAATCACTCCCGATCCATCCCTAAGGTTGATTTCCTTAACTACACCCGCCTTTCCTACACCAGAGATGATAAGATCTGCTCCTTTTATTATCTCTAAATCGCTTCCGCTTCTTAGAAGGTGTAGGTTTCTACATTTATCTGTTAACCATACGCTAATCGGTTTGCCAACTAAATCACCAAGGCCTACGACCACCACTGTTAATTTTTCAAGTTTTAAATCTAATCTCTCAATAATCTCTTCCACTACGCCTACTGAGGGTGGTGAAACCAAATTACGTCCTTTATAAAAGGCGCCGAGGGCGCGTTCGCTCAAAACATCCACATCCTTTTCGCGCGGAATAGCATTCAAGACATAATTTTTATTGACGCCCTTGGGTAGGGGTAGTTGTAATATTAATCCGCCGATCCGCTTGCTTCTAGCAAGCTTGTTGATCTCTTTCCTCAAATCATCATTTTTAATACTCTCCGAGAAATTATAAAGACGAAAATCTATTCCAAGGTCTTTGGCAATTTTTTCTTTCTGTTTAAGAAAGCTTATAGAAGTAGGGTCTTCCCCAATCAAAATCGCCCCAAGTATTTTATCGGGTGTTTTCTTGGTCTTAAGCTTCTCTATTATTTCCCCAGAAACTTCCTTGCCGGAAATTTTCTGCATAGTTTTATAACTTCTTGTTTTACGGACTTTTCCCCAGAAATAGCTTTATAAATCAACTCGGCAACCTTGTCCATCTCCGCCTCTTTCATGCCCCTTGAAGTAAGAGAGGGCGTCCCCATCCTAACGCCCGAAGGTTCAAAAGGTGATGGATCGCCAGGAACAGAGTTGCGGTTGGCTATTATGTTTACTGCTTCTAATTTTTTCTCTGCTTCCATACCACCGATACTGAAGTTAGTAACATCTATCAGTATTAAATGGGTGTCTGTGCCTCCGCTTACCAGATTAAAACCTCTTTTTTGAAGCCCTTTTGAAAGGGCTTTGGCATTCTTGACTATCTGTTTTACATAATTTTTAAATTCGGGCTTAAGAGCTTCCGAGAACGCTTGTGCTTTGGCAGCCGTGACGTTGTTATGGGGACCCCCCTGAAGACCGGGGAAAACGGCTTTGTTGATGGCTAGGGGCAAATTGACCTCGTTCCTCTTAGCAATCTTAGAATTGCCATTTGAAAATATCATGGCACCCCTTGGTCCTCTTAGGGATTTATGGGTGGTTGTGGTTACTACGTCTGCCCAAGGAAATGGAGATGGATGTACACCTCCAGCGACTAAACCAGCAATGTGAGAAATATCGGCCATATGATATGCTCCGACGCTATCAGCGATAGCCCTAAATTTTTTGAAATCTACTTTTCTAGGATAGGCGGTAAAGCCAGATATAATAAGCTTGGGTTTGTATTTCTTAGCTAACTTGGCTACTTCGCTGTAATTTATAAGCCCCGTTTCTTTATCAACGCCGTATTGCACGGTTTTCCATATCTTGCCCGTTGCAGATACGTTGTGTCCATGAGTTAAATGCCCCCCATCAGCTAAACGCATTCCCATAACCACACCCCTCGGTTCAACTAATGCCAAATAGACCGCGAGGTTAGCTGGCGAACCCGAATATGGCTGGACATTAACTTGCCAGCCCCCTTTATCAATCCCAAAAAGCTTGAGGGCTCTTTCTTGAGTAAGCAATTCCACTTTGTCCGCCTGTTTATTGCCAGGGTAATAACGTTTACCGGGATACCCTTCGGAATATTTATTTGAAAGAGGTGAGGACAAAACTGCCAAGGTCTCTCGAGAGGCCATATTCTCCGAAGCAATCAAATCCAATATCTCGCTTTGGTATTCGACTTCTTTCTTGAGTAGTTTCTCTAGTTTTTTATCCATCTTGCTTGTGTCTTTAATTTTATACGCGCCCAACGCTCTACACCATACCCTATTCAATCATTAAACTGCCGGCCAAAATGATTAACCAGATTCCCACCCCATTTAGAAATATTGAAAGTGGAATAAATTTATGAATGTTGAGCCGATAGGTAGCGAATATGGCAACGCCTAGTTCGTCTGGAAATGGAGACATTATCAAAACACCACCCAAAAATAATGCTAAGGCGTGAAATGGTTTGCTTTTGAAAAGGTCCATAAGGGCCTTGTGTCTACGATAATGGTCATGGGTGCGATGTTCAATTCTGTATTCTTTTCTAATAGCTTCTATTTCGGCGATGGTTTTGTTTTTAACGAAAGTAAATATGACAAGGTCTCCAATCAGGGCACCAAAGGTGGCTAGAAAAAGAGTGGGCAAAAGTTCGGAGTGTCCACCTATATAAAAAAGGGCTGCGGTCGCAATGGGGGCGGTAAAAGTTATGGGCAAGAGAAGGCCCGCGATTAAAGCACCGATGTATCCATAATCTCCTAAACTAGCAAAAAAGGTGTTGAAAAAACCTATGTACGTAAGAGCAATGGCGATTATCAATGAAAAAAGAAAAAAAGTTAGGTTTGGATATTTTATTTTGGGAAATTTCATACGTTATTAGTATATCTTATCTCATCTGTTTCTATGATATGAACAAGGAATCCATTATTAGAGTTAGGATAATCACCACAACGCTAATAATAATATTAATCTTGCTTCTTTCCCTCTCTGCGTCTTTTGAAAAACTAATATACAAAATCAAGATGGTTAAAAAATTGAGGATTAAAAAGAAAAAGCTAGTCAATACGATGCTTGATAGGTAGTAAGGAATGGGCAAAAGGACTATCCCCCATACAAACATAAGCGCGGACACGGACCAGCGCCCATTCTTCTTAAGATAAGTTAATATTTTTTGTGTTAGTTTGTTCACGACGAAGGGTCTTTAGATAAGCACAGACCCAATCACAAGAACGCCGAAGAAAATTACAAACCAGCCAAATTGAAACTTTTGACTTAATTTAAGAAGACCGTGAATCGTAAGGAGGCCGAAGACAAACGATAACGTTAACCCCATCAAAGACCCTAGTGTGAATATAAAAGGGCTGGTATCAAGAATAATGTTTCCTATCAAAACAATCGGCAAACTCAAAATAAAACTCAATTTCAAAGCGTCTGTATCTTTAATTCCTCGCAATAGAAGTGCGGAGACAGTAAATCCCGATCTAGAAAATCCAGGTATGACTGCCAAACCCTGTGCCACTCCGGTTATAATTCCGTCTGTAATATTTATATCAGTTGATACCCTCTTGCCCTCGTGTTTGTGCCAAATTTGAAGAAGCCCCGTTAATAAAAGTAAAATTCCTAGAGTTATCAATATGGCTCCCTGCGAAAAAGCAATTGCGCCTTCTAGCTCTGTTATCCCTCCTAAAATGAGCAAGCCCAGTAGTCCGCTCACAAGCGTGGCTATAATATAGAAATTGATTAAATTTTTTGTCTTCTCGTTTGCTTTCTTATACTGAAAAAGTTGCTTTATAAGATACCAAATATCTTTTTTGAAATATATTAGAGCTGCCAAGAAGGTGCCTAGGTGTAAATAAAGAGAGATGGTTATCATCTCTTTGATTGTGATGGATCCCTCAAAAAGCTTGGTTGCTACCAAAAGTGTAACCCCCTCTGAACTAATTGGTATCCATTCGGCAACGCCCTGCACGGCACCTAAAATAATCGCTTCAAAAAATTCCATAAACAGACATTATTATAACAGCACGTTCGCTGTTGGAAAGGACTGTGGGTGTTTGCCTTAAAGATATTACTAAGCCCTACTCGGTGGTGTCTCCATCAAAATCAGCTTCATTTGATTCTGCCTCTCTCTTTGTCGAGCGAATAATTCCGTCTTTATGATGGGCGGGAGAATAGATAGTGTAGAGTTTTAGGTCTTTCGTATCAGATAAGTTTATAACATTGTGTTTCGCTCCCGCTGGCACAATGACTGCGTCTCCATCGCTTACTTGATATTCATTGTCATCTATTATTACTTTCCCTTCTCCCTCTTCAAACCTAAAAAATTGGTCGTTGTCTGGATGTATTTCCAGGCCTATCTCTTCCTTTGGAGCCAAACTCATCAAGACCAATTGGCTATTTTTACCCGTGTATAGAACCTTACGAAAATTTTTGTTCTCTAGAGTATCTTCTTCTATGTCAGAGTAAAATCCTTTCATGTTTTTGTTGTGCTAAGTCGCACTTAGTCGCTTGGGAAACATTCGCCCCTGTAATACGACCATTCTTCACAACTAGCTCCCCCAGGGAAAATACATACTCCGAATTGTCCACCTTGATTATCCTGACGAATCTCTAGGATGCCTCCGTTATCAACGCAATAGACCGATGCCGGATTAGCCAAACCCGCACCTGGACACGGTGCAAACTCACAATTTGGACCCGTGCGACCGACGGCACTTCCATCTGGACATATTTTTGCCTCCATAGTGCATGGTCTAGGTTCATTATTGAGCTCTAATTCTTTCTCCGTGTTAATGTTTTCAATTTCTTTTTCAACTTCTTCTTCTGGCATTGTTTGCGGTGTAGAAAGAGCAAAATATGTCCCTATAGAAAGCAATCCAAACACAATTATTATTCCTAAGAGATTCTTATTCATTTTCTTCATTATATATCAAATCTTGGATTAGGGCCGTCTGTATTGTCGTATCCTTAGCGTAGGGATCTTGGATGTATCTGTTAAAGCAAAATCAAAGTTGCCATTCCAAGGAAGGCAAAAAATCCAAATACATCTGTGGCGGTTGTAATAAATATGGTCGCTGATGTAGCTGGGTCTTTACCTAGAGATTTCATTACTAATGGGATAAGGGCGCCAAAAAATCCAGCGATAACAAGGTTGATTACCAACGCCATACCGATAACAAATCCAAGCAATGGATTCCCGTTCCAAAAAGTGGCAACGATGGCCACTATAGAGCCGGTGATAAAGCCATTAATCAAACCAGCGCCAACTTCCCTTCTAATTGCCGGCATTCCATTTTTCAAACTAATTTCTCCAACCGTGATGCCTCTTACGGTAACTGCCAGCGTTTGAGTTGCCGCATTACCTCCCATTCCTGCCACAATTGGCATATAAACTGCGAGTATAACTAGCTGACTAAGGGTATTCTCAAAAAGCCCTACTACCCCAGCCGCCAGAAAAGCCGTCCCGAGGTTAATGATTAGCCATTTGTAACGGTGATGAACCTTCTCTAATACACCATCTGATGTGTGCTCGCTCTCCGAAACCCCAGCAAGATTATAAAGTGCGGAGGTTTTCTCTTTACTAATAAGTTGTAGGACGTCGTCGGCATAAATAATTCCCACTATACTGTCGTCTGTATCTAGAACCACCACTTTGTTGTGTCTAGATTTCTTGAAAATATCAATAATCTCATGAACCTGATCTTGATAAAATACTTTTTTGACCGGACTGATAAGTTTGGCCAAAGGTGTTCGAATGTTCTCTCTTATCAACTTGCCCGGATGAACCTCGCCCACGCACCTACCTTCTTTGTGTACCAGCACTTCTGGCATGTGGTCTGTTTCCCTATAGTGGGCCTCCATAGCATCAGCTACATCCCCCACCGTTTTGTCATCCGCTAATAGAAGATAGTTAAAGCTCAATAGATTTAAACTGGCTTTGGGGTGAAATCTTAAAAAATATTCCGCTTTTTCCTTCAACTCACTTCTAAGAAGTTTTGATATCCGGTCTCGCTTTTTAGAATCCTTGATCCTAGCTAGCATTTTTTCCGCGCCATGGAAATCAAAGTGGTCCAAAAGCTCAACAAGTTCATCTGTTTTAAGCTTCTCCAATATGTCTTGCTGGACGTAGGGAGATAAGTGCTCGAAGGTAGAACTCTTTTGGTCTGACGACAAACTACGAAAATGCTCTAATCGTTTTTCGGGCTGATAGGCAATCTCTTTTACTATATCAGTCAATGCTTTTTTGCTATTGTCGGAGCTTTTCCCCATGCCTTAATAATATATCAAATCCCGATGTAGGACATCGTATCGTGCTATTCAATAGTTCTTAGCCATCCGTAGCTTTAGCGTAGGAGGATTTGATGAAGGAGGGATGTACGCCCCAACACTCATGTATGGGCAGTTGCTGGGTTAGAACTTGTTTTATTTAGAAAAGAGTCTTGAGAAGAAGTTGACACACTCCCCACCAGCGTCTGGATAATTACCTTCATACTTACAGACATATCCGAAACCACAGGTGTCGCCAATTAAACCACCACAGAACTCCCCCTGCGAACCATTGGAGGTTAATAAATATATCCCGCCCAAAATAATTACTAGAAGAGCTATTAACCAAACAAGATGTTTTTTCATATTTAGATTATACCAAATCCCAAGGTCAGGCCTGCGTGCCGGTAGGCGGGGACGCTTGTCCCGTAGTGAGCTACGCTCTACTACCGGGATTAGAACCTGCATGTTGTATGTATAAACAAGAGCGACCACGAGCGTCGCCCATGGTCGTTGTGTCGTGAGGCACTATCTGAAGAACCCACAAATCCTCTGGAGGAAGCTGCGTGGACGCCCCCTTTCCTCCTGCCGTTGACGCCATCGTCGTGCAACAGGAGATTTTCCGATAAATCCGTAGACAACTCTCAACTTTTCAAGGTCGCCTTCGTTGACAGTCCCATCAGGATTTTCTCTGATCTCGACAAGAC
>PFAH01000001.1:0-9992 GCA_002773725.1 Candidatus Colwellbacteria bacterium CG10_big_fil_rev_8_21_14_0_10_42_22 | reverse complement strand
AACTTTTACGTATTCCACTATCTCGTCCTCCTAAGGTGCTGAATCTATATTATAGGGATACCAGTTCTGTAAAGTTTTGTAAACGATGGGTGGCATCGTGAAGCGTTTACTCCGACGCAAGGTCGGAGACGTTAGAACCGAGATTATGAGGAATAGAGGCTAAACCCGACCACTTTAGGTGGTCTAGGGTCGCCCGATACTAAAGGTATTTAGGGGGTTTGGGTGCCTGATTTGGCTACTTAGGGCTTTCTACAGACATAAAAAACCGGCGGATGTTTCCTGCCTGTCTTCTGTAACATATCCTGTTTTGAGATTTGAAGTTCGCCGTTCACTTCAACTACCTCAAAACCAACCTTCCTAATCTGGCTTTTCACTTCCCATAAAGATGCGATATGTATATATTGCTTTATTTGATAAGTTCTACTTTCTGCGCTCGTTTCTCTGACAAAGAACCTGTCTCCGAAGTCCACCTCGTCAATTCTGAACCCGAGTGGTCTTAGGATATAGAACCGTATCCATTGCCACACCCAAAAGGGGGTAAATTTGCTAATCAATACCCTTGGATGAGCTGTGAAAATACAAACCCCGTCCTTCTTCAAAACTCTCTTCATCTCTTTCAATGCCTTTATACGTTCTTCCTTGCTAGGAATTTGCGTCCAGCCCTGGTTAGAAAAGAGGATGTAGTCAAAGTAGCTATCTTCAAAATCAAGGTTGGTAGCGTCTCCAACACGGTAATCTATTTTGAGGTTCAGCTTCTTTGCCAACTCTTTGGCTCCCTTTATCATATTCGGCACGACATCCATTCCGACTACATCAAAACCTTGTTTGAAAAGTGGAATGGTTGTTCTGCCCGTACCACATCCGAGGTCTAGCACTCTACCTTTCTTTTTGAAGTATTTAGATATGAAGTGTTCCTCGCTATACCAAAGCCCCTCTTCGGCTTTCTTCATATAGAATTCTTGAGCTCCCTCGCCAGAGAATTCATCAAATACAAGTTTCTTTAGGTCTGTCTTCTTCATATTCAAAATATACCAAAAGTTCTATCTTCCCGTTAGGGGTGTCAAAATGAGCTACTATTTATGGGGGTAAAATCGGTGGGTCAGTTATACAAAGCTATTATAACTATTCTAAAGGATGGGGATTATATGGTTTGGTTAGGAGAACAGGTGGAGTTGATTGGAGGTGGAGGAAGCTAAGGTTTACTTGATAGCTACTTAGAAGGCTTAGCGACCAGCCTGATGAGTTTACTTTCACCATCTTTGTAGGTTATGCCTTCGTGGTCAAGAATAATCGGTTCAAATAGCCCTTCTATTAGTTCTTTGGTGGACTCGACTGAGAAATATCTCTTGAGAAGACCAGTCGAAATTTCGTGGTAATAGTCCTTTTCTATTTGCACAAATCCGCTCTCCTTTATCTCTGGGTCATCAACGGAATTGAAAAGTGCTGCAAAAGTTCCATTCGCTTTAAGGATACGCCTTATATCCTCGAACAAGGCACGAGTATCCTGTTTGCTAAAATAGTGAAGACCTAAATGGGAATAGACAACCTCGAATTCGTCACTCTTAAAAGGAAGTAGGTCAGGTAAGATAACTTTTTGAAATTTAATAGGCAGGTTATCTTTTCTCACGCTTCGCTGAGCTTCTCGTAGACCGAAATCACTGGAGTCCGTGCATATCACGTCAAATCCAGAACGCGCCAGGTGTATTGAATCACGTCCTAGACCAGCAGCAAGCTCAAGAACTTTTCCGGCGCTTGGAAAGTACTCGAGAATTTGATTTATGAATATAGTCGATTTATTAGCCCAATCCTTGACGCTATAGTCTTTTAGTTTTTCATTCCAATACTCGTCAGCTTTGCCCATATCCAGAATCCTACCACACCATACTGTCTGCTTGTATGGGTCAGGGACTGCCTTGGCTTTGCTAAGGTTCTTGTGCCGAGTTTTACGAGGTAGAGCATGTTAGAACCTGTTTGATGTATTTATAAATGAGGGAGACCGCTGGTCTCCCTGCGGTCTCGGGGGCTTGTGAACGACATCATGCCCGCACAACAACGAGGATTGCCTGTTCTCCACAGACAAGACGTCCCCCCGATGATCCTGGAATGAAGAGTTGGGTCCCTCCGAAACCCATACTTCCTTCAACAATCACATTGGGGAAACGATCTCGAACGGCACTGATAAGTCGCTGTAGTTCGGCAATACGTTCTGTCGCAAGATAAAGAACTGGTGGTTTGTCCATGCTCACTCCTATCTCAAGTACGAGTTATTTTATAGATACTACTCCCGTTTATCTTTGTAAAGCTGGGGGTGGCATCGTGAAGCGTTTACTCCGACACAAGGTCGGAGACGTTATTTATCCTGAGCTTGTCGAAGGAGAACCGAGATTATGAGAAATAAAAGCTAAACCCGACCACTTTAGGTGGTCTAGGGTCGCCCGATACTAAAGGTATTTAGGGGGTTTGGGTGCCTAATATATTGACCTTTTAATAATTTTGTGGCATATAGGTGTAGACCTAAAGGAGGTCTTACTTGTACCAAGCACCAACACCAACATGGGTGAAGTGGCTGGTTTACATCGGCGCTTCTCTCTTCTGGGCAGGGACACTGATAGCTTGGCCGATCCTCAGGGATTGGCAGCTCATCAGTCTGAGCGCATTTCTGATCACGGCATTGCTCTTCATCGTTTTCCTGACGTGGGGAGCTTGGAAGAGGCATTCTGTGGTCGGCGGATTCGAGACGACTTGGGGTAGAAGAGTCTACCTCGTCGTGGTGTCTCCCATCATGGCCCTCATCTTCGTCACGTTCACCTGGGACTTCTTCGGCCCCATGCACAAACCCACGCTGACGAAAGGATGCGATTGAGATGAAGAAGCTTCTCATCGTGGTCGGAGCACTATTGCTCTCTATGGCCTTTCTGCTCGTTGCAGGAGCGGTCGCATGTGCTATCGGCACGGACAAGGAGCACGACTCCACCTGATGACCCCCGTTCGCCTACGAAGGACCCCCTTCGCATCGGCGTCGGGGGTCTCTTCACATTTGGATATACCAGGGTCAGGCCTGCGTGCCGTAGGTAGGGACTGGACGTCGTTAGAACCTGTTTATACGACCCTATATTCAACAACCACCTCTTTTCCAACCTGCAAAAGCTCTGATTCACGAACTTTTTTCTTTATCGGTATAAAATATTTATTCCCTTTCATTGGAAATAAAGATGTTTGCCAAGTAGTGTTCCCTATATTGGCGATGACGGGAATACTTCCCCAACCACCAACCTTAACATCGGGAATAGATTCGTCGGGAATGAGTATATAGGCCCATGGAGAACCGACTGGAAAGAGCTCCAAAATTCCCCTAATCCTATAATTCTTTTTCGCCATTAAAAATCCTTTATCAGTCCTCCGTGATAATAGAGACGATAAACTTCCTCCCCTTTTATAAGTATTTTCTCTATTCCGCTAAAATGGTTTATATCTCCATCGCTCTTATCTTTATAGGTATAATTCCCCTCCTCAAAGTGTGCTGGGCCTCTGAATGGTCTTTCTTCGCTTACTTGCCTCATGGCTTTTTTAAGAAAGTCAGTAAATTCATCTACTGAGATGTTGTCGTTTAAAATAATTCCGTAGTAATTCATTCCCCACTTCTTTTCACCATTTTCAAAGACCACCTCTTCTCCTAAGAAGGTGTGTGAGCCATAGTACCTATCTCTGTATAGTAAATCTCCCTCTTGATATGTTAACTCTGTACCTCCATCATCAAGTATCCTCTTTTTGCCACTATCACTGGCGTAGGTAGCAACCTTCGCCTGAACTAAAAATTTTGATAGTTTCTCCATATAAAAACTTTACCACATCCGTGGCTGTAACATATTGTAATCCCAGGGTCAGGGACTGCGTGCCGTAGGTACGGACTGGACGACGTTAGAACCTATCTTATGCCCTCTAGCAAAACAGGTTCATATCTCTCTATGGGATAAACACGAATGCTTGAAACAAGCCATTCGCCGTAGGTATCAGACAACCTTAGGAGGTATCCTGTCTTGTCTGAGGGAGACTGGGAGGCATGGATATCTACGTTTACATATTGTTCGTTACTATTAGTATCATCAAATTGCATATCTTTTATCTCGCATAAAGATACAAATCCATTTATCTGGCACCAATCTTTTATGCCTTGACTTACGGCTTCTTCTTTAGTGATGTCCGATTGGATCTGATTCTCCTCAACCGTAGGAACGAGTTTACCGTTCAGATAATCTTCCTTGCTATATAGTGCCCCACCAAGCTGAAGCAGAGCCATCCAACTAGTAAAGAGCGTCACTGCAATTATCCCAACTAGCCTAAGTCTTTTTGCCCAGAGTTTATTCTCTCCACCCTCGCTATATTTCACTACCACTGCGCCCACTATACCGAATACCATGAAGATACTAAGCCCCCATAGCCAATAGAGAAGACTGTCGCCTGGAAAAAGGTTAATTAAGTTTAATAGAATTGCCTTCATACCAAAATCCTATCACAGCTAGTGAGGAGGTAAATAGAAAACTAGCTTTTCTGTTTACTCCGAACGACGCTGTGATGAACGGCTGTGATACCACACCATACTGTCCGCTTGTATGGGTCAGGGACTGGACGTCGTTAGAACCTCTGCCACTCTACTTTCTGCCCCTTCCTTTGTTTATCAGCCATAACAATTTCATCGTAGATGCCGTCTATGAGGTCATAGTTTTTAGCCTCTTCGACTGAAACCCACTCATATTTGTCAGCTTCATCTTCTTGAAGATTTACCTCCCCGTCTGCATAGTTGGCCAGGCAGGTAATAGCCAGAGAGGGAGCTCCATCTTCGTGAACTGTGGCTAAACTTGTTACATATTCTATGTCTTTGATATCCAAACCGACTTCTTCTCTAACTTCCCTTCTAAGGACTTGTTCCAAAACGTTATACCAATAGTTTTCTGTGTCTTTGGGGAGGTTAGTGTAGTCATCGGTTTCTAGCTTGCCTCCAGGAACAGTCCATTTGCCCGGGAATCGCCTTTTGTTGGGTGAGCGACGAGTTATGAGGTACTTGTCGTCTTTGACTATGATAGCTGCCATTACTACCTCGTGAAGTCTCTGATTTTCCATACCTAAACAATACCAAAGCCTGGCTTAAAAGTCCTAGAAAATCCCAGGGTCAGACATGCCCTCACATCTCGTGAGGTAGTGATGGTGACTGGACGTCGTTAGAACCTACTTATCCCAGGAATCGGCCTTCTCAAGTAATTCTGGATATTCAGGTTGAAGAACGCAAAATTCATTTCCAAAGGGATCAAGCATCACCCAGAACTGGAAACCTCTCTCGTCCATATATTTATGCTTCGTGGCTCCTAGTTTTTCTAATCTCTGAACTTCTGCCTCAACATCGTCCGTTTCTATATCAATATGCATCCTTGTTTTACAAGTCTTCTCTTCGGGAACTAATTGAAGAAGAATTCTGATATCACTATCAGGTAGTTTGAGGCGCCGGTATACGGTATCGCTGTTGCCTGTTGTTGGAAACCCCTCTAACTCGGCGTTGAGAGCCTTGGAGTAGAAATCTACGGCCTTATCAAAATCGTTGATGTCTATGGTTATGTAACAAAGCCTACTTTTGTGCATATAAATGAGTATACCCCTGAGGAGAGGAAGTTAGAACTAGGGTGGCGTCGTGAAGTGTTTACTCCGACGCAAGGTCGGAGACGTTAGAACCTACTTGTTAAGTTTGCCCTCTTGAGTAGCTTCTATCTCTATAATCTCGCCGTCTCCTAATTTCTCAGGGAGTGGTAGCCCTAGGTGGGCTAGTATTCGTTTTATAGGTCCGCCGTGAGACACAATAGCAATTGTGCCATATTGCTCTTTGGCTAAAGATTCGAATGTATCTACGGTGCGTCTTTGGAAGTCTTCCCAGCTTTCGCCATCGGGGTCGGTGTTAAGGGGATCCTTGTGTGCCTCAACTGCCTCGGGATACTTTTCTAGTGCCTCTACTTTAGTTAAGCCACCTAAGACGCCATAATCCCTTTCTCTTAATCCATCCAATGTTTCTATTGGAGCACCTATTGCCTCGCTGATTATCTCTGAGCTTTCTTTTGCACGAGTAAGTGAACTGGAAAAAATCTTTTCTATGCCCTTACCAACCAGTTTACTAGCAGTGTCTACCAATTGTTCTCTCCCTTTCTCCGTGAGGTAGTCATCATAACTTCCGCCATAGCGATCCTCTACATCTCCCGTTGTCTCCCCGTGTCTAATAACGTAGATCTTCATACCCAAACTCTACCACACCATACTGTCCGCTTGTATGGGTCAGGGACTGGAGGATGTTAGAACTTGTTTTATCGCCAATATCTGTTTGCCTTAACCCTTCTCCAGCCTTTGTCTGTAACAAGCATTGCTTCTCCGTCCACAAACCTGGCAACTTTTACCCCATCTCTTTTTAGGGCACGAAATGTTTCCTCTAAAACACTGCCGTATCTTCGTGTTCCCCAATGAGGTAGAGGAACAGTGTCAACCAACCCTATTCCCCTCCAGATTACCTTGGGAACAACACTGGGATCATCCGCGCTGTCTATATATTTTATGGTTGGACCCATAACTAATGAACCTGCGCTCTCCCCCGCATAAACTAAGCCACCCTTTAGTGCCTCTTTGATAACTCTATCGAATCCGCTTCTATTCATCACATATCTCAAAAAGAAAGTGTTGCCACCTCTGACCCAAAGCAAGTCGTATTGCTGCAATTTTTTTAAAAGACTTTTAGGCTCTCTATCGTAGAACTTTCTAAGGTCAAGCAACTCCGGTTTTATCCCAAACCCTTTAAAACGCTTAGCTGTTTTCGCATATCTAACCCTGCGTTCAGCTGGTTTTCTCCAATCAACGGCGTTCATTATGAAGCCTACCTTGGCTTCGTTATATTTTTTGCCCACCAATTGTTTAAATTGGGTTCTGGTTGGGAACCCGTTAGAAGAAAGATACAAAACCATACTCAAAGTATATACCAAATCCCAGGGTGGTATCGTGAAGCGTTTACTCCGACACAAGGTCGGAGACGTTATTTATCCTGAGCGTAGTCGAAGGAGAACCGAGATTATGAGGAATAGTGGCTAAAGCACCTATGGTGCTCGCCCGATACTAAGGGTATTTAGGGGGTTTGGGTGCCGGATTTAACTAATCAATAAACTCTTTGAGTTTATTGAGGGCGATTCTTCTCATACTAATCTCGTTCTTTTCTTCAGCAGTCATCTCAGCAAAGGTTTTGTCGTATCCGTTGGGCATAAATATAGGATCCCAGCCAAAACCTCCATCGCCCCTCGGTTCAACTATTTCTCCCTTGATTGAGCCCTTAAAAAAGTGAATATCGTCTTCTGATTTTGAATAGCCGATTATCGTTTTTGCTTCGGCTTTTGTTCCTCCAAGAGCTTTCGCCATTTTCACTAATCCTTCATTATCTACTGTTTTCATAAACCACTTTATTAGGGGTCCCGGCAATCCATTCAAGCTGTCTATGTATAAAGAGGTGTCTTCTACAATAAACTCCCCTTTTTGTTTCTTATACGCTTCTTGAAGTTTGTGTTTGATAACCTCGTGGGCATCTAGGGATTGGATTTCATCCAAATCTATATCTAGCCCTTCTATTTCAGGAATTATTGAAGTTGCCTCGCCTAACTTTCCTTTGTTGCCTGTGATAAAAAGTATTTTCATATTTTGAAATACTTCTCAAGTGTGCGGTAATAATCGTCGTCTTCTTCTAGCTCTTTATATGTTTCTTTATCTACCCAAATGAACTTATCGTGTTCATCGCTCAGTTCCAATTCACCCGAGATATATTTGCATTTGAAGCCAACGAGGTATACAACCAAACCGCTGTTTCTGTGGTCAGGCGGAAACTCGTGATACCAAACGGCGAAAGGGTCGCCGACTTCTATCTCCAGCCCCGTCTCTTCTAAAACTTCCCTTTTTAAAGAGTTCGTTAAACTGGATAAGTCGTCTTCTTTCGCCTCACCCTCTTGTATCTTCCCGCCAGGGAAATCCATCCCCCATTTATGGTCGTTGAGAACCAAGACCTTCCCATCTTTTTCTATAAAGGCTTTTTGCCCTACACAAAATAATGCATCTTTGCTCATATTAAAATCCTACCACACTAAAACCTATTAACGTCAGGGTGCCTAACGGGGTTCGAACCCGTACTGAGAGCTCCACAAGCTCTAGTGCTGCCATTACACCATAGGCACCATATTGTACCTCGCCACAAACCTAATTGTTGGCGGGTACAAACAGCAGTTTATACTTTTTTGGACCCTTCTGCCAAGAGTGGGTTTGACTAACTTCATATAAAGATGTATCAAAGGTGTACTAGGGGGATTTGCACATTGGGAAAAAGGGAGAAGGCAATGGCAAGAGCACACGTACTGATCTGCACGAAGGCGGGACAACAAGTCCCCGTTGCTGAAGCCCTTGAGAAGATCAAGGGAGTCGTTGGGGTCGACATCGTCAGTGGAGGGTTTGACCTCTACGTCAAGATCGAAGATGGCGATGCTGACGCAATCGGCACCATCGTCATCAAGAAGATTCAGAAGGTCCGTGGGGTGGAACGGACGCAGACCCTCAACGTCGTTCGTCTCGCCGATGAGATTCTCGAAGAGGCCGACAGGGCTTCTGGTAGATAGATCACAAGCCCCTGCGCAAGCAGTGGGATGAAGCACCTCGGTGCTAATTCCCCCTTTTGCGCCGGGGCTTGCTTCATTTATGAATACTTTATTTTGTCGGACTGCCGGGATTCGAACCCGGTCTACGTGCTCCCAAAGCACGCGTGCTGGCCGTTAACACTACAGTCCGTAGTGAAATAATAATATAAAAACAAGTTTTATATTATTATTGAGCGCCCGGACTGAAACGTAGTGCACAGTCCGAGTTGAGGCGCAAAATGGACAACTCGTTTGTTCATTTTGGCCGAAACGAAAGACTGAATTAAATCAATTTTAATTACAGTCCGGTGCCGAGGGGGAGAATCGAACTCCCAACGCCGGCCTCTTCAGGGCCGCGCTCTACCATTGAGCTACCTCGGCGCGTTTGTGTCCCCGGAGGGAATCGAACCCCCATTTGGAGATTAGGAATCTCTCGTTCTGTCCATTGAACTACGGGGACACGTTCTGCTCCTCCAAGAATCTTTTTACCAAAGAATGCATTAACTTTAAAGTATCTGCGCCTCCTTTGCCAACGATAACCCTACATAAACCATGTTTGGTGGTGGTACTTATCCCGCCGTCATCATGCCTCAAAGTAACGGCTGAGTTAGGCATCCCAGTTATTTCTAACCAGTAATCAAGTGCTTGGTTGCGATTTATACTGCCGTATGTTCTCACAACCGCCCTTATATTAATAGGTGAAACTCTTACCGCTTTCCTTAAAAATTTAAGATAGAGCTTTATCATTCTTTCGTCAGAATTGACTAAGTTGCAGCTCTTAGTCTTGGTTCCTTCAGCCCAGTAAAGCATAGCAGCAGCAATCGATAGTTCTCTATGAGGACTTGCCAGTAAATTATTTGCCCTCACCCTTGCTATCTCCCAATTCTTTTTCGTACGGGCCCTACCACCTCCCTGCTTTGATCTAAGAAGCTTCCTATGGTGGGCAGAGACGTGAACTCCCTGCACATGGTGCCAAACAGTTGTCTTGGGCATAGAAAGCTCTTCGCAGATAACGTTAATACTTGCTCCTGCCCCCCTCATCTCTTTCAAACGCTTAATTTTTTCGTCAGAATGCACCCTCATGCCTTTATTATATCACAAATTAGCACCTGCTATGCATCCCACAGAGCTTTGTGATATATCTATTAACACGTATTCTATTCTGACAGGATATAATATAGAGTGAGGGTTTGGAGATACGCGAGAAATTGATTCTCGATATATCTCTTCATTCCTCCCCGTAGTTCAACGGATAGAACGAGGGACTTCTAATCCCTAAATCGAGGTTCGATTCCTCGCGGG
>PFAH01000003.1:355-14638 GCA_002773725.1 Candidatus Colwellbacteria bacterium CG10_big_fil_rev_8_21_14_0_10_42_22 | reverse complement strand
TTCAATTCGAAGACAATATACAGGCAAGCTGTATATTGCCCTTCTCATTTCGGGCTGTGGTGTTAATGGCAGCACGCGTGGCTGGGGGTCATGTAGTCCGGGTTCGAGTCCCGGCAGCCCGACGAATTAATTATCCAAACTTCTCCAAAGATACCTGCAAGCCAGTGAGCGATATAGTCGCCACTTCTCTGCAATTTTTTCCATCTTTTTGAAATCTCCTTTTTCTACTTTATAAAGTTTATACATAGCGTTTTGTAGGCCTGCATCTCCCGTAGAAAATATATCTGGCCGATGTAGAGTAAACATCAGCATCATTTCTGCTGTCCAATTCCCCACACCTTTTATTTTCAAAAGCTCTTCTCTAGTTTCCTCGTCAGATAATTGAGGAAGTTTTTTCAAATCCAGTTCTTTTGATACAACGACGTTCGCTACGTTTTTGATATAGCTTACTTTCGACCAAGAGGTTCCACATGCTCGAATCTTCTTATCTGGAGTTTCTAAAAGCTCTTTTGGCTTTGGTAATGTCCCACCATATATATCTTTAAAACGCCTGATAATTGTATTAGCTGCCTTCCCGGACAATTGCTGTCCTAAAATCGTTTCTATAATTTCTCCGAAGATATATTGGGGCGTTAAATTAATT
Source organism: Candidatus Colwellbacteria bacterium CG10_big_fil_rev_8_21_14_0_10_42_22 (assembly GCA_002773725.1). Lineage (GTDB taxonomy): Bacteria > Patescibacteriota > Minisyncoccia > UBA6257 > Colwellbacteraceae > 1-14-0-10-42-22. The sequence goes on along the minus strand of PFAH01000003.1, from coordinate 13,995 downwards.
TCTGGCCAAGATTTGAGCTTATGTTCTTGAATAAGTTTAGCCATTACTGGATCTTTGCTTAAATGTTTCTCTGCCCTATTCATAGAACCTAATAATACAAGAAAGCTCCGACAAAGGTCGGAGGTTTCTTAGGTTCCGCTTGTTAGTAACCCGGGATTTCCCAGGTGGGTGACCGCAACTTAACCCCAAGGGGCTAAGCGATATAGGTCTCCCTTAGAAAACTACTTAGTCGGATACTAATAGCGGAACTGTTTTTATTATACCAAAAAATTAAATCTGTATTCTCAAAATGAGGAAAGGGAGACCCAATGGTCTCCCTCGTTTCCCCCAAGAGTCAGATATATCCGCCTCTCCGACGAATACGCCTCACTCTTTCTCCCTAATCAGTAATGCCTGGGGTTTGCCATGTACCTTCGCACATCGCAAGTGAGCTTCTCGGCCTGCTCTGGGGTCAGACCAGAAACACCAAAAATGCTTTTGACATATTCGGGAGTGGCAGGCTTACCGCCAAGTGTCATCAGGAACAATTCGGCATCCGCCATATTCCTTTCACACAACTCGCGCACATCAATCATCCGAGGCCGAGTGAATGGCGCTTGCACATCTTTCATTTGCATTGAGGTCCCTTCCAAACGTCGTCTCCGTCAGACTTTCCGAATACGCCTCATTCGAATATGTCTTCTTATCCAACAAATACGAGGGGGGTCGCCTTCTCTGCCGAAACACTTGGTTCCGCCTCTTTTGCTGATTACGAACTCCTTTCCTAATCCTGCTGCGATATTTATCTCTGCAACTGGGGGAAGCCACAGAGTCTTGTCTTTGGTACTGGTCTTGCGGGAGAGCCCACAAGAAAAAACCGACCTCCTGACAGGAGATCGGCTTTTTCTTGAGTGTCCTATTTTGATCTTATTTTATACTCGGACAAAGCCAATCTCCTGCCCCCTCATAAAGAGGACGCCCACAAGGGTAATAAAAAGAATGGGTGTCCAGTAGGTATTCATGTTGGACTTTAAAATTAACCCGAAGATTAATATGGGTCAAACTTCTTCTGGGGATTACTCCAAAATCCCATCAAGATTGACGTCGTAAAGAATGGCTTCCTGAACTAATCTATAATTTAGAAGTTCTTTCTCGTTAAACCAGAGATCAATTTCATTTTTTGCTTCCTCGGGACTGCCTGAAGCGTGCACCAGATTGCGCACTGATCGGCCATCTACATCCGCCAATTTATACGAATCAATCGTATAATCACCTCGAATAGTGCCTACGTCTGAAGTAAGGGGCTCTGTCCCCCCAGTTATCTTCCTAACAACCCCCACTGAATTAATGCCCTCCCAAACCATAGCTATCACTGGTCCAGCTGATAAATATTTCTTTAGGGTTTCTATTATTGTATTCGCTGCCTTTATTGGATCGTCACCCGCTGGATGATCCAACCCCTTGGCTTTATATGCCTCTAGAGTTTTTTTACCAGCGCTCTCCTTCCAACCCGGGTCTAAAAGATAATGTTTTTCTATAAAATCTGGTTCCGGCACAAACATCTTAATTCCGACTAACTTAAGTCCAACCCTCTCATAACGTTTAATCACTTCTCCTATAAGCGAACGTTGAACGCCATCTGGTTTAATAACTACGAGGGTTCTTTCTTTTTTATCAGTCATATTTATTTTTTCTTTTTTAAACTTATACCCAGTTCGTCTAACTGGTCTTTATCTACTTCTGATGGCGCATCCATCATTAGATCTCTACCGTCCCCTGTCTTGGGGAAAGCAAATACCTCACGGATGTTTGGCTCATTTTGAAGAATTGCTACTAATCTATCAAGTCCCGATGCAATTCCACCATGCGGTGGCACCCCATATTTAAACGCCTCTAGAATGTGGCCAAACTTAGCCTCTATGTCCGTTTTTTTGTGACCTAATGCTTCAAAAACAGCGGAAAGTAATTCTGGATTATGATTTCTGATAGAACCCCCAAATATTTCCCAGCCATTGAGAGCAACATCGTATTGATGGGCTTTTATTTTCTCGGGGTCTTTTTTAAACTGCTCTTTTAATTCTTTAACATCTTTGACTTTTGGCATTGTAAATGGATGATGTACCGCACTCCAACTTCCATCTTGTTTTTTCTCGAACATTGGAAAATCTGTAATAATAACGGGCGCTAACTCATTCTCGTCTTTCTTATCTTTCCTAATATCTGGCTTATCGCTTTTATATTCTTTCATCGCCTTCTCATATGTCATTCGGGTTATCTTGCCATCGTTTAGAGTTAATCGCTTGTTTGGATAGAGTTCCCTGAATAAATCCAAAAGAAATTCTTCTATTAAGTCCAGAATTTCTTCTTCACTTGTAAAGCTCACCTCTATATCGATTTGAACAAATTCAGCTTGCCTATCTCCCCTAGTATCCTCGTCTCGAAAACATCTTGCTATCTGAAAATATCTTTCCATCCCAGCAATCATTAGAAGCTGTTTGTATTGTTGAGGAGATTGTGGAAGGGCATAGAAATTACCCGGCTGTTGTCTGGAGGGAACTAAATAATCTCTCGCTCCTTCAGGAGTAGATTTGCTAATATATGGGGTCTCTATTTCTATGAAATCTTTGTTAGAGAAAAATTTCCTCGTAAAACTGACAATTCTGTGTCGAGCTTTAAGGTTCTCTTTCAAACGCTTTCTCCTTAGGTCAAGATAACGATATTTCATTCTCAATTCTTCGTTTATCTCATAACCATCACTGCGCACGTCGAAAGGGGGTGTATCTGCTTCTGCAAGTATTTCAAGTTCATCTGCAGATACCTCAACCTTGCCCGTCTTAAGGTCTTCATTAATCATTCCTGCAGGGCGTTCCCCCACTTTGCCTTTAATTTTAATAACCCATTCAGGGCGTAAATTTTCGGCGGTTTTATATACGTCTCCTTGTTTAGCATTAAAGACAACTTGGACAATCCCAGCCCTATCTCTTAAGTCAATAAAAATAAGCTTCCCGTGGTCGCGCCTTGCATCAACCCAACCGGCAAGCTCTACTTCTTTCCCAACCTTCTCGGACGTTTCGTCAGATAATATACGCATATTTTTGTGCTTTTAGTATAAGGCGAAAATCATTCAATATCCACCTTCACGCCCATTACCCCATCTCTAACAACTACTTTAATTGTGCCATTTTTGTCTGTTCTATAAATACTTGATCCTACCATTTGTAATCTTTGTAAAACGGCGGCGGTTGGGTGTCCATAACGATTACCCCCAACCTCGATAATAGATATAGCTGGCGTTGCTTTTTCTAAAAAAGATATGCCCGTGGAGTATTTTGAGCCGTGATGGGCGACTTTAAGTAAATCAATATTTAGGTCGTATTTATCAAGAAGAACGTTCTCTGTGTCTATACTAACATCTCCCGTAAAAAGTGCCTTGATGTTCTCGCCTTCGAGCATCATTACAAGAGATCCTTCATTGGCATTTGGCTTATCTAACATTTCTTTGTTGGGGTTCAAAATCGAAATAGTCGTCTCGCCTTGTTTAATCTTATCCCCTTCTTTTATTTTCAAGATCGGCACCTCTTTTTCTAAAAGAAGATTCTTAAGAGCGAGCCATTCTTCGCTTAACGAATCTTCTCCGTTCCATAAAACAGCGCCGACCCGATAACGAGAAAGGAGATCTATAAAACCGCCAAAATGGTCCTTCTGGGCGTGAGTAATGGCAATTAGGTCTATATATCTATCTATGGGTGAAAATATCTCTCCAAGCTCAAATGAAACCCCTTTTCCAGGCCCACTATCAATGACTATTTTAGCTCCATCGGGCAAAATAATTAGCTCGCTATCGCCCTGTCCGACATCCAGAAAATACACTTCCATTTGTTCGCCCGAAAACGAATTCCCTAGAATCAATTCCCAAACAAAATAGTTAAGTCCAATTAAAAGCAAAAAGGTCAATGATAAATATCTCATAGCTTAAAAGAAGGTTAACCCCCCATCCTACTAATAAGGATAATGTATGAGAGAACAACCCCAAAACAGAAGACAAAAAGCCGACGAACATAGTGACGGGTATAAATTCTAGAATCAATATGTTGGCTATCGGTGCGGTTGGAGAAAAAAAGCCAAATACTATAAGAACAATAGGCAATACTGCAATTTGCGCAGAGAGTGTTTGCAAGGCATTCGTTTTCCAGTTAAGAAATCCTTCTCTGCTTAAGTCCCACTTTCTAGATAACCAAGGATAGATATAAACAATTCCCATTAGAGCAGAGAAAGACAGCTGAAACCCCGCGTCTTGTATTAAGAAATTAGGATTGTAAAGAAGCATGCCCAATGCGGTCAAGGTAATAGCATTTCGAAAACTATACGCCCTACCAAGAGTGGTCGCCAAAAGCATTACTAGGCCCATAATACCAGCTCTCACAACTGATGGATCAGCTCCAGTCATCACAATAAAAGCAGGGATTACGAACAAGCTCATCCAAAACGCTTTTTTTCTACCCCAAATATAGGATAGGGCTCCTGCTAGTGTTACAGAAAGAATAGCAATGTTATATCCCGACAGTGCCACAATGTGCGTAGTACCACTCCCCTTCATCGCTTCCTCTAATTTTTTTGTAAATTCTGCTCTCTCGCCAAAAAGGATTCCGGACATAAGCGCTGCTTTATCTGCCGGCAAGACGGCTTTTAGGTTTGCAATAAGTTTGTTCTTAATGCTAAAAAGATTTTTTTTAAAAACACTCCCTCCACCTTTTTCAATTACTTTAGAATCGTCAGGAAATGAAACTATGTTTCTATTGCCACTGGGCGATTTTTCTGCGATACCACTAAATTGAACCTCGTCGCCATATTTAACATCTGTAAGCGGAGAAGTATAAAGTGTAACTTCTCCTTTGTGCGGACTTACGAGGTTTAATTGAATCTCTGTGCTATTGATACCTAGAGCTGGCTCGTTTTTAACTAACCCTACGTATGAATCACTTGTGTTGAAATTAATGATCTCTTGATTAAGGGCGTTGTAGAGATGTAGATAAAAAAATCCCGAAAATAAAAACGAAAGGAAGATTAAGGTTTGTTTGAGGGTTAGAGAAAAAGTTATATATCCCAAAATAAATCCTATTGTCAAAGATATGAAGACATTGATATCAAAGCCCGCAAATCCAACGCCCAATATAAAGAAAAAAGATATATAAAATGCCTTGTCGTGAAGATGCACTGCCTAATACCGGGGCGGAACTTCTTCTACCCCCTGTTTGTGATTAACAAACCTGACTAGAGCATAAAGAATGGACGACAGACGATTGGTGTATTGTAAAATGCCTGCGCTTAGCCCTTCTTTCTCGGCAAACGATATCAAGACCCTTTCTACTCTCCTAGAAACCGCTCGAGCATAATCCAGCAATCCAGAAAGTTCTGTAGCGCCAGCGAGAAAAAATGTCTTGATTTCAGGTAAATCTTTTTCTATTAACTCTATATTTCTTTCTAAATACTTGATCCGATTTTCTGTAAACTCTTTAGGAGCACCGGCAATAATGGCTTGAATAACAAAGAGATCTTGCTGTAATTGCTCTAATATATCCGAAACAGAAACGCCTCTAACTTTTGTATCTAAATTACGCGCCCTTGCCTTACAAACCCCCAAAAGGGTGTTTATCTCATCCAATGAACCCAAAACATCCATCTGACAAGAGGTTTTTGAAATACGTTCTCCTGAATCAAAAAGTGTGGTCTTACCATTATCCCCCTTGCCTGTAAATAGGGTCATATAATCAATGTACCAGCTCTTTATTAAAAAGTGAACGACCCTGCATATTCGGGCCACGACTCATCTATGCATTACATAATTGAATCCTAGTCCGACGCAGGGTCGGAATCGTTGATGGATCTAACCGAAGTTGAGCCCTTGGGCCTCACTCCTTTCAGATTTCTTGTCGGGCGGGAAGCCCCAGTCGGTGACTGTCCAGTCCATGTTTTGCTTTCTATGTCGATGTGCGGTCGGGCCAGGGGGTGAGAGAAACGCCCACCCTGTTACGAAATGGTTACCTCTCGCACCCCTTTTCGGGAACCCCTTGGAAGGTAGCTACCCTTCGCTGGAATCGCCCTAGGCCCGTTGTGAGGACACAATATATAGATTGATCTAAACTCTGTCAAGGATTTTTATAATATGATTCCTCCACCCAAAAGTTTTCCTTGGTTATTATAGAAAACTGCACTTTGGCCCGGCGCTACAAATTTAATAGGTTTTTTAAATATAATTCTTGCCCCTTTGTTTGCCTTTTCTATGTGGGCGCTCTCAAGTTTTTGCCTATAGCGAACTCTGATTTTGATATCTGACGGAGGTTGAAAATCGGGATTGAGGTTTAGTCCATTTATATACACCTCTTTTCTGTATAAATCTTCTTCATCTGTTTTGGCTAGAATAATTGTATTTTTTTCTATATCGGTTGATGCAACATAGTGCGGTTCATTAAGGGCTATTCCCAATCCATGCCTTTGACCGATGGTATAGAAATGAGCTCCTGGATGAGCGCCCACAACCTCTCCTTTGGTGTTTAATACCTTCCCTTTTTTCTCTCTAAGGTAGCGCCCCAAGAATTCCTGTAATGTGATTTGCCCTACAAAACAGACGCCTTGTGAATCTTTTTTTTCTGCGACGTGTAGGTCTGATTTTCTGGCAATCTCTCTAACTTCCGATTTTATAAATCCACCTACGGGGAACAATGTGTGATTAAGTTGGTTTTGAGTTAATGTCCATAAAAAGTATGACTGATCTTTGTTCTTATCTTTGCCCGCATAAATTGAATAAATACCGTGACGCTGTTTGATTCGGGCGTAATGACCAGTAGCAACATAATCCGCCCCCATTTCGAGGGCTTTATTAAGAAATGCTCCGAATTTAATCTCTTTATTGCACATGACATCTGGATTAGGAGTAATTCCTTTTTTATACCCATCCACCATATAACCAACCACCTTGTCGATATATTCTTTTCTTAAGTCAAAAACATAGAATGGAATCTCCAGCTTTTTAGCTACACGTCTCGCATCACGTTCTTCTTTGTCACTACACCCGCCTTCATTCCAACAGGTCAGATGAACTCCCGTCACATTGTATCCTTGTTCTTTAAGCAAGTATGCACTAACAGACGAATCCACTCCGCCAGACATACCGACAAAAACCTTTCCCTTATGTTTGGGCATTTTATCTTTATAGATTAACTAAAAGGGTTACGCTCTTTCAACGTATTCCCTCGTTTCAGTATTAACGCGAATTTTATCTCCTATCTCCACAAACATGGGGGTTGAGATTTTTGCCCCCGTCTCAAGCGTCACTTGCTTAGTGCCTCCCTGAGCGGTATTGCCACGCACATTTGGTGGTGCTTCTTTAACTATATAATCTACTTTGATTGGCAACTCTACGTTAATAATCTTCTCTTTAAATCTGACGGCCCTTACCTCCATGTTGCTCTTTAGAAAATCTGCTTGTTCACCTATCGCCTCTTTGTTAATCGAAAACCTACTAGCCGGATTGCCGACTTCATGAAACCAAAATTCATCGTTGCGAGAATATATAAAAATGGAGTCGGCTTTCTCAAGCTCCGCTTCTTCAAACTCATCAGCCGGCTTAAATCCTCTGTCTAAAACTTTTCCGTTTATTAAATTTTTGACTTTGGCTTGCAAAGACGCGGAACCCCTCCCCATATGGGTGTGTTTTGTGAATATCACTCTGTGGGGTTCTCCGTCTAAAACAATCAGAGATCCTCTTTTGAGGTCATTGATGTTAAGCATTATTTCGTATCTTCCAAGGGATTGCCTAAAACTTCTTTGAGCTTTTCTCTATCTATCTGTTTTTTGGGTCTTTGGGGAGGGCTTTTCTTCAAAACATCCAATCTAGCTTCACCCCTACGTTTGGCTTGTTCGTCCACTCTCTTATCCGCCTCCATATATTCGCTTCCAATTCTTTTTTCAACTTGCTCTAATGGAACACCGTATTTTCCTCTGCTGTTCTCGATGATTAATTTGGCGTAGCTTTCTTCTTCTTCTTTGTGAGGAGGAAAAGTGTCTGCTGAGAAGGGTTTAGAGGCAACTCCATCTATCATCAATTTTATATAGATTGTGTGTAGGGGAAGATTAACTAAATCGTTAGCAAGAAATTCGGGTTCAAATTCTAATTCCATGAACTCGGCATCTTCGGCACCGATCCGAAAAGTAATGATAGTGCCAACGTTTCCGAAAATTGCGTCTTTCACTTTGGTACTTTTTGAAATTGGATCAATCAGTTGCCTTAAATACTGATTCGTCAAAACCAAGCTTAGATGATATTTTCTAGCTTCGGACAATATATCTGCGAAAGAATCTGTAGAAAAGTTTTGAAACTCATCAATATATAGAAAAAAGTCCCTTCTTTTGTCTTCTTCTATATCAACCCTACTCATGGCAGCCATTTGTAGTTTGGTAATAAACATTGCTCCAAGAAGGGCTGAATTGTCTTCACCAATAGAACCCTTTGCAAGGTTGATTATTAGTATCTTGCCCCCGTCCATAATGTCGCGAATATTAATGGTGGAATGGGGTTGGCCTAGGATGTGTCGAATAAGAGGATTGGCGACCAACTGTCCAATCTTGTTTAAAACTGCCGGAGTGGCCTCGGCGGCATATCTATCTGTCCATTTGGCAAACTCATTTATCCAGAAGTTTTTAACCACAGGGTCGGAAAGATTGTTTACTACTTTTTCACGATATTTTTTGTCTGTTAGCATTTTAATGACCCCCAAGAGCGTTGAACCGGGATATTCTAAAAGCGCCAGAAGAGTGTTATTGAGTAAATATTCCATACGATTTGACCAAACATCCGGCCAGACCTTCTTAAATACTCCCATGATGCCCGATGCCACTAAGTGACGATGCTCACTACCAACCGCCTCTAGAGGGTTGAATCCAATCGGATAATTAACGTCAGCCGGATTAAAATAGATAACATCATTGATTCTGTCTTCGGGTATAAAATCAAGAACTTTCTCTGCGAAGTCACCGTGAGGATCAATAAGCCCCACGCCCTTGCCCTCCCTGATATCGTCAATCAACATATTTTCCATTAAGGTAGATTTGCCCGTACCCGTCTTGCCGACGATATAGATATGTTTCCTGCGATCTTCGTTTTTGATACCGAAAGATTCTCTGTTACGAAAATTGGTCTTGCCGATAATTGTTATATTTCTGTCGCTTTCTTCTGACATAGTGTTTACCTTTCTTTAGTTGGAAGGTCTGTTGGCGCCTGACCTCTCTTAGATTGAATTAAACTTGTCTTCCTTGATTTGACCAAATCAGTTGGCATATGAAAAATAGAAGCAATTTCTTCGGTGTTCATAATAATGCTCTTTAGTTTTGGTTGTTTGGTAAAAGGGAAATCAACGGGTCTGGGCATTTCGCGATTGACATAGTTTAAAACCATGTTCTTTTTTCTTTCCGCTAGACGTTGTCTCTTATTGATCTTGCCAACCTGACTCATCTTGGTTAAAGTTTTGAGATTTGGTTTGAGTGAATTTAGGGTGTGGTCACTATATTGCCTCATAGCTCCTAAAACGGAAGTGACGTTTTCTCCAGTAAAGTTTTCTTTATCGTCTATATATACAACCCTAATGACAGTATGAAAAGCGGGTTTAGACATCTTAGTTGTAATCGCTTTCATAGAGGTCTCTTCGCCTGGACTTCTAAACTTGAACTCGAACCTATCGCCTTCTTTGGATCCCGACTCGCCAAATTCAGGTGGAGTAAACACAGCTCCAGGGATGTTGGTAACCACGTCTCCAAAATCTTTAGCAACGCTGGATAAGATACCGCTCGACTTGTTCTTCTTGTTCGTCCCCATAATAGTGGAGATAATCTCATCACCTTCGTCTTGCCAACCCTTACCAGTTGGTTGAATTAATATCTGTATCCAAAGAGCTTCGTTGGCTTCTAACCGCGACATAACTTCGGTAATATTTGCAATTGGGTCAACACGATTTTCATCCTTTGGATCCTCAAAATATTCATATGTTCTGATGGGGTAGGGGTCTTCTTTCATGAATATAAAATCAGTTGCAAAAATATCCTTTTGATCAAAGGGCTTGTCTTTAATGCGATCTACATAGTCCTCTACTTCAAAAAGCTCTGCGTCCGGATATTGAGAGAAAACAGCTGACTCCACCACTCTCTTGTTTTTACGTAGAGTTCTAATATAAAAATGAACTCCATCGTGAAAACCAACGATTTCTAAAGACATCCAATCTTCAACTTTACCCTCAATCCATATCTCAGATGGTCTCAATCCCCAGGTATATGTGCCATGCAATGCGGCGATAACCTGTTCCATCGCCTTGATGGATTTTAGATTTTCTTTAGGAATACTAAGTTCTAAGAGGATCCAATCAAGGTTATCTATGTGTTTATCTACTATGTATATCCTCCAAAAGTCCCGGAGGAAAAAAAGGATTATTAGCGGTACAACTAACCACCAATAATCAAAGGCATCTGAAAAAATGCTAGAGATTTCATTCATCGAGCGAATAGGTGCCACGTCCCGTCAGTACAAATCTTGGATCGCGAATCAATTCGTTATGAACGGTGGCATGTGCCCTACTTTTGTCACTCATAGAATTAACTAAATCGGCTATTTCCCTAAAGTGCATTGGGCTATCGGACTCGCTTAATACTAAATACGCCTTATCCCTTACGGTTTTAGGATTAACCTTTAACCAATGGTTGAGGCCGAGGTGGCCATATGGACCCACGTCAAAATTCTTTGAAACAGATAAGTAGTTTAAAATAACGTTCTCAGAAAGATTGTGTTCCCCAACTATTTCTACTAAATAAGCATCAAAATCCTCGTCTTTCCTGCTGAACAATTTCTTGATTAAAGAGGTGGCGACCCTATAGGCATTCTCATCTATATGCCAGATAGTATGAGTACTGGGTGTGGCGTCTATCACATAAGGCCTGCCAAGCACTTTGGCTAGAAAGTTTAATTTGTTTTCAAAAACTGGGTCGTAATCTTTAAAACCACAAATAATGCCAACATCTCTAGCTAAAACATCGCTACGCCTAAGCTTAGCTACATTTTTGAGATAATCCTCTGTGAGTTTGATGAATTTCTTCGCCTCTTCATCTTCTCTAATCCTACCCCCAATCCCTTTTAGCGAAGCAGATTCGATCTGACGCACTCTTTCCCGAGTCAATCCATATTCATCACCCAAACTAGCTAGAGTTATTCTAGAAGGGTTTTTGAGACCATATCTGCGCACAACAATATCCCTAGCTCGTTTATCGTTGATTTGTAGGGATTTCTTAACTAATTCGTCTATGTCTATTTCTATTGCAAACATAAGTTTATGCGGGATTCAGGATACAACAATATCCAAAATACGTCAAGCTATTCTCTACGCTATTATTTAATATCTATATTTTAACATATTGGCAAGAGAAAGGTGGGTTTTTATCCACTTATTTTCTCTTCTCCTTGCCCGCAAGCAAAAGGAGGGGGCTTGCAATAAATATAGAGGAATATGTTCCCGCTATTGTTCCAACTAGTATAGCCAAAATAAAGAATTTGAGATTTAATGGACCCCAAACATATATGGCTACGAGGACAAAAATTAAAGTAATGGAGGTGTTAATGGATCTGGCAATGGTCTCGGCGATACTTCTATCAATCAATTCCTCTAGGTCGAATCTCTTTTCCCACTTAACTAGATTCTCTCTAATACGATCAAAAACAACAATTGTGTCGTGAACAGAAAATCCCATTACTACTAAGAGGGCAACCATAAAGTTGGTGTCAACAGTCACTCCTTTATAAGCACCAAGTAAAGCAAAAAGACCGGCGGGCAAAAGTACGTCGTGGCTTAGAGTAATTAATGTTATAAGCCCATATTTCCAAGAACTAACCGGATCCGAAACTTTGCGAAAGGCGAAGGCAATATAGAGAGAGATGCTCAAGAGTACTAATCCTATCGCCCACCACGCTTTTGTACGAAGTTCTTTTGAAACAGTAGGACTGACCGACCAGAAATCTTGCTCCTGTGTGCTTTCACCGAATCTGAGCTTGAGCGCAGTCAACATTTCCTGACGCTCCCCATCGCTTATCTCTCGCATAGTCAGTGTGTATATCTGACCCTCCTCCGACGATATATTGACCTCGTTCAATCCAAGTCCATCAGCTAAAAATCCCTTGAGTTCATCTACAGATGTTTCAGGTATTATCACTTGCCATAATGAACCACTTGTGAAATCAATGCCCGGTTTAAAACCAAAGTACGCAACCGCCGCCGCACTTATTAGAGTAAGTATGAGCGAAAACCCCAAAAATACTTTTTTATACTTTAATAGTTTTTTCATATTTGTTTAGTAAATACTCTTAGAATTGTTCTAGTCACAAAGATTGCGGAAAACATACTAATCAAGACACCCAATCCTAAAGTTAAGGCAAAACCCCTTACAAAACTTGATGTAAAGGCATAGAGAATAATGGACGTCAAGATTGTAGTAGTGTTGGAATCTCTAATTGAAGGCCAAGCCCTCTTAAATCCTTCGTTGATTGCCTCGATTCGACTATGTCCCGCCTTTATTTCTTCTTTGGTACGTTCAAATATCAAAATATTTGCATCAACCGCCATACCAATAGAGAGCACGAATCCCGCTATGCCGGCCAAAGTCATGGTAAATCCCGGTATCAGTTTAAAAATGCCTAACGTGATGGTTGTATATATTAAAAGGGCAATGCTGGCGTAAAGTCCAAACGAGCGATAGTAAAGAATCATGAATACTAAAACCATGGCTGTACCAATCAAACCCGCCAAGATAATCTGATTAAGAGAATTTTCTGCAGCCGAAGCGCTCACTTTTCTTTGGTTGATCTGTTTGATGGGCGCAGACAGTGCACCGGCATTAAATCTCTCTACTAATTGCCTGGCTTCATCCTGGCTGAAGCCATAACCTCCGCCCGTAATTTGAGCAGTGCCACCAATTATTTTCTGTTGAACTATTGGTTCAGTAATAGATGCTCCATCCAAAAACACCGCTAAGGGTTTACCCACGTTTCTCTCTGTTAAATCAGCAAAAATCTGAGCACCTTCTTCGTCAAAATCTAAAAGCACTAAGAGGCTGTTTGTGTATTGATCCGCACCAATACTGGCTCGTTGAATATATCTTCCTGTTAACTCGGTTGGCTTGTATTCCGTTGAACCGTCTGGCATTAATTCTACTTCCCTAAATTCCAAAACGGGCGTCTCTCCTATTTGACGAGCAGCATTTTCTGCATCCACTCCAGCTAATTCAACTAAGAGCTGGTAGCTATCACCCTTTTTAGCCGTTGCCACTCTCGGCTCAGCCACTCCATATATACTGACCCTCCTTTCTATTACTTCTTTCAAACCAGTTACTGTGTTTGCGTAATCTTCAGGTGCTACTTCACTGAGATCAATCTCATAAACAAGAGCGCTACCGCCAACAATATCTAACCCCAGTTTCCAAGGAATAGAATCCGATATTTTATTGCCTGAATATATAAAGAATCCCGATAAAAATGCGATTACCAATACAAGTAATAATATCCAAATACTTTTTTTTCTATTATCCATATTTATTGGTTTTGTCCCCCGGGGAGGACTTGAACCTCCAACCAC
>PFAH01000003.1:200-342 GCA_002773725.1 Candidatus Colwellbacteria bacterium CG10_big_fil_rev_8_21_14_0_10_42_22 | reverse complement strand
CGTTGCTCTACCAATTGAGCTACGGGCGGATCAACAGTCAAGTTACTATTGATAGCTGTCCATTTCAAGGGGAAATTAATAAAGCTCTTCATCTAATTTATCTAAAAGCTCCTTGGCTTTCTTGCTTAAACGTTTAGGAGTT
>PFAH01000003.1:0-147 GCA_002773725.1 Candidatus Colwellbacteria bacterium CG10_big_fil_rev_8_21_14_0_10_42_22 | reverse complement strand
GACCCTCAATTCTTCCGTTAGCTTGAAGCCTGTAGGGATCTTCACCTTAATTTTCTCTTTCTCTAAATTCTCTACATCTATCTCCTTACCCAAAATTACATCGGTGAGTTTGACCTCAATGTCTTTGTAGAGATCATCTCCTTTCCG
>PFAH01000007.1:85899-87292 GCA_002773725.1 Candidatus Colwellbacteria bacterium CG10_big_fil_rev_8_21_14_0_10_42_22 | reverse complement strand
ATATCTCTTCATTCCTCCCCGTAGTTCAACGGATAGAACGAGGGACTTCTAATCCCTAAATCGAGGTTCGATTCCTCGCGGGGAGACTACTAACTGTTGGCATAAGTGTGGTATGGTTTTCGTGTGAAAGTGTTACCCAGAACAAAATTCGGAAATCCAATACTTAGGGCAAAAGCAGAAAAGGTTCCATTGAGTGAACTTAAAACTAAGTACTTCAAAAATCTGATTGAGAGAATGTTTTATACTATGAAGCAGGCTCACGGCATTGGTCTTGCGGCCCCGCAGATAAGTAAATCCATTCAACTTTTCGTAGCGCAAATATCCCCCACAAAGCTAAGGCCAAATTTAAAACCACTCCCCAAAACCATAGCCATCAATCCAAAAATAATTCAACAATCTAAAGAGATGGAAGAGGATTGGGAGGGGTGTCTCAGCTGTCCAACTATAAGAGGCAAAGTTCCAAGACATAAAAAAATTACAGTTGTCTACTACGATGAGTTTGGGGAAAAACAGACAGTTCGCCTAGAAGGATTACAGGCACGGCTTTTTCAGCACGAAATAGACCACCTTAATGGCAATGTATACGTAGATAGAATGAAAGATATGAAGTCCCTAATGACGCTTAGTGAGTTTGAAGAACGCATTCTGAAGAAAAGGAAGAAATAACTCGGAAAGAATCAATTAAAAGGTTCCAATTCTCTAATACTAGGGAGACAAGCTAACGTCTGGGTATTTATGGTATTGTTTTTGTATGTTTAAGGCTGTCATTTTTGATATAGATGGGACGCTCACCAAGCAGTCAACTTTCTGGAGAGAGCTTACCGAGAGGCTAGGGGGTTCTGTTGAGAGACATATGCAACTATTCGAAGAATTGGTAGAGGGCAAAATCAGCAGAGAGGAGGTTTGTGAGGGCTTAATAGAAGTTTGGAATTCTACTGGTAGGGCAGTTAAGCAAAAGTTTGGGAGAATATTCGATTCTATCCCTCTACGCAATGATGCTAAAGAAGTTGTTAATTATCTAGGCTTAAAAAGATACAAACTTTGCATCATTACTGGTTCTTTGGATATCTTCGCTGATTTGATAGCCAACAAGGTTGGGATTAAACAGTGGTACTCCAACGGCAAAACTGAATGGAACGCGGACGGGAGTATTAAAAAGTTTGAGTTTGATCCAGATCAAGCGGAACTTAAGGCTCAGCAACTCAAGGATTTTCTTAAAAACAACAACCTACAGGCTAAAGAGTGCGTAATGGTTGGGGACAGCTGGAACGATATAGAGTTGTTTAAGCTTACGGGCAACGGAATCGCCATTAAGTCCGAACACTTTGATGAAGAGTTGAGGTCAGCTGCCTGGAAAACTATCAAAGAATTATCTGAGCTCAAGGAGATTCTT
>PFAH01000007.1:0-85876 GCA_002773725.1 Candidatus Colwellbacteria bacterium CG10_big_fil_rev_8_21_14_0_10_42_22 | reverse complement strand
CACGAGGATTCTTTTTTTCTTTGAGAACACGCTCCATAACTTGCATGGTGCTTTTTTTAATCTTCTCTTCTACAAGCTGAAACATTTTGTCATCGCTCAATCCTTTGATTTCGGCATAGGAAGATATTACACCTCCGCTGTTAGCCACCATATCAGGCACAATCATAATCCCACGTTCAAAAAGCTCGCGCTCAATGCTTTCCTGCATCGGAATGTTGGCACCTTCGACAATAAGTTTTGTCTTAATCTTATCTTTGTTCGTTTCATTAATAACATCCGTTACAGAAGCGGGAATTAGAATATCTGTTTCTAAACCCCAAAAATCTTCCATGGAAACCCTAAATTCTTCTGGATATTCTTCTAACCTTTCTTGTTTTTTAATTATTTCATCAAGAATCGTTTCATCTAAACCGTTTTCGTTATATACAGCGACTTTACTGTTCGCCAATGCAATAATCTTGGCCCCAGCTTCTTTTAAAAATTTGTATGCAAACACGCCAACATTCCCAAAGCCGTGTATAGCAACTCGGGCTTCTTTAATATCTAAACCCATAGTTTTGGCCGCAAACTCGGTGGACTTAGCCACACCATAACCCGTAGAGCCAATCTCATGAGGGATACCGCCCATACTGGCTGGTTTGCCTGTAGCAAAATCTTTATCTTCAACTGCTTCAATAAACCACCCTATTTCTTCTTCACCCACATTAACATCAGGAGCAGATATGTATTTATTTCCCAAAAACGGTTTTATAGCTCTTGCATATGCCTGTACGAATGCCTTTTTTTTCTCGTTATTTCCGTCGTTCCAAACAATTCCCCCTTTAGCACCCCCGAAAGGGATGTCTGCCAGGGCATTTTTCCAGGTCATCACCCTTGCCAATCGAAAAACTTCTTCTTCGTTTACGTTGGGCGTCATACGAAAACCCCCTTTCCCTGGCCCTCGTTTAGTATTATCAACCACTAAGAAACCCTCCATGCCAGAGAGCTTATCGTAAACCCTAATTACATATTCGGGACCGAATTGATCCTTAGGAACCTTCATCTTCGACGACATATTGGTTCATTTGATTAAGCAATACCTGATATTCTTGGCTGATAGAATTGATGAATTGGACTTCTTTATTAATCTCCTGAATCTTAAGTTGGATATTTGGGTTTTCGTCTCCCGCTAATTTAGCCCTAATAGCATCGAGAAGTTCTTCGTTCATGGCGTGATAGATAAGCATACGCTCTACTATCTTGATGTTGGCCAAGATTATGTCCTCGCCGAGTTTCTCAACGCTGATGGGATGAATATCTTTAACGCTCGTGGTCATTTCATCTAGAATCCCGACTATTTTTTCTAAACGATTCTTAATCTTTTCTCTCCCGGGCTCATTCTCTTCTATTAAAGAAAGAGCTGAAACATAATCACCTATTGCGTCTTTTTCTGCAATTTGAACATAGGATTGATTTATTTCATTCGAAAACTCTGCCACATCTGATGTTAAACGTATGGCTTGCTGGGCATTGTTTAAGTATTCCTCCGGAATATAAACTCCCTGCCCCTCATAAACAAATCCAAGGAATAAAATCAAAATAAGCAGGGCGAATCCTGTCACTGTAGAAAAAAGGATTTCTTTTCTTCTTTTCTGAAAAAAGTTTTGCCAAGTGTCTTCCATAACTTTACAACAGACAAGCTCTATCTTAACCTATAAACTATCTATTAGAAAAGATGCCGTGGGTGGGTTGCGGGTGGGTTGCGAGTGTCAATTTTATTACTTCGTAACAAAATTGTTCCCACGGCGTGAGAAGAATATATAAGACATAAAAGTTTATATACTCTTCTCACTTGCGGGTGTCGTATAGTGGCTATTATACGTGCTTGCCAAGCACGAGACGGGAGTTCGATTCTCCTCACCCGCTCATAAATCTACAGGATTTATGAGCGAGGCTCGTCCCAGCTTTACTGGGCGGCCCGCTCCGTTGAAAATTGTCGTGGATTTATGAGCGAGGCTCGTTTGCTCTCTTAGGGGATGTTTTTTGTTCATGTTTTAAAAAGCGATAAGGATAATAGAACCTATGTTGGTTATACCAATAATTTGCAAAACAGATTAGAAAAACATAACTCTGGCCAAGTAAAATCTACTAAGCATAGACGTCCCCTAATACTGATTTTCTATGAAGAATTTAATACTTCGGCTGAGGCGCGGAAAAGAGAGCTATATTGGAAAAATGGTGGGGGTCGAAGAAAACTGAGGGGTATGTTATATAATCAAGTGCAGGGCGATTAGTTAAGTGGTATAACGGTGGTCTCCAAAACCACAGTCGGGAGTTCGATTCTCTCATCGCCCGCTTTCTAGTGTATAATATCCCTCATGTCTATTGCGGTATTAGCAAACACAATTTTCTCGACACTGACTTTAATTTCTCAACTAGCGATTTTAGCTATTTGGGTGTCAATTTTATTAAAAAAGGATGGGTGGCTCGGATTAATCAAGACGCACGCTATTCTAATTGCTTTTGGGGTAGCCCTAATTTCAACCTTGGGTAGTTTGGTTTATTCAGAAATTCTAGGATATGTTCCCTGTCAGCTTTGTTGGTACCAAAGAATACTAATGTATCCACAAGTAGTAATGCTGGGAGTTGCCCTTTTCCTAAAAGGGGATAAAAAAATTACTTATATAAACAGTTTAATTCTCTCTTTCTTGGGAGCACTTTTGGCTGGCTACCATTATCTTCTTCAAATAGGAGCAACAGAAGCTAGCTTTTGTAATTTTGATGAATTAGGGCTGGGATGCTCTTCTTCGTTTGGTTTCAATTTAGGATATATCACAATCCCTATGATGGCTCTGACGGGGTTCCTATTGATTGGGGCTCTTCAGGTGCTTAAACTTAGAGAAAATAAAAAACAATAAAGATGAAAAAGATATTGCTAATAGGGTTGGGGGTGATAATCGTTGCTTTGGCGGGATTTTATATTTGGCAACAAGGCATGTCCATAGAAACCGCTCAAGAAGAAGTGGACAACGAAGAGGAAGGCGCTATTGAGGAAATGAAAGATCCGTCTGAGGCAACCTACTCCCTAGAAGACATTGCTACTCACGGAATCGAAGAGGACTGTTGGGTGGCGATTAATGGCAAAGTTTACGATTTGTCTCATTTCGCTTCTGTTCACCCGGGCGGTGATTCGGTTATAGAAGGGTGCGGTAAAGATGCAACTGTTCTTTTTGAGACAAGACCGACGGGTTCGGGCACGCCCCACTCTGAAAATGCTCGAAAAACCCTTGATGAATATTTTATAGGTACTCTGTCTCAGTAGAATCGCTAGTTAATGAAAACGAAGAACAAACTCCTTCAAAACACTCTAATTGTTCTATTAACAGGGGCACTTATCTTACCTTTGGGTTTTCTTTTTTCCCCCGCAAGTCAAGTTAAAAACACGCAACAACAAATGAATAATCAACAAGAATTGAAAATAGAAGTTCTAAGAGAAGGCGAAGGCGGTCCAGTTGAAAGAGGCGAAACAGTTTTGGTGCATTATACCGGCTGGTTAGAAGACGGCACTAAATTTGATTCCAGCATAGACAGGGGTGAGCCATTTGCTTTTATACTAGGAGCTGGTCAAGTAATTCCTGGGTGGGAATTAGGGGTTGAGGGTATGAAGATAGGCGAAAGAAGAAAGTTAATCATATCCCCTGAATTGGCCTATGGAACAACGGGTACGCCGGGTGGACCAATTCCACCAAATGCGACCCTAGTTTTTGAGGTGGAGCTTTTGGACTCGATAACCGCGAACGAATTTTCTAATTGAGTGGTTTTGGGATCCTAACCTCTAAGAATCTCCTTTTACCTACCTGTAAAAGAGTGTTTTCTGTTGATAGCTTAATTTTCTTTTCTGTATCTAATACCTTTTTACCACCCACCTTCACTCCACCCTGTATGACAAGACGTCTGGCCTCACTTTTGCTTGGAGCCATACCCGTAGCTACCAACAACTCCGTAATCTCATATATTTTTTTGTCTAAGACCTTAAGGTCAATCTTTTCGGGTAATTCTTTTTTGGAAAAAACTCTAATAAATTTTTTTTCGGCGTCTGTGGCCATTTTTTGATTGTGATATAGAGATACTATCTCTTTGCCTAATCGCAGTTTTAGCTCCATAGGATTTTTCTTTTTACTCTTGAGAAGTTTTTTAATATCTCTCAGCTCCGAGTCGTTGGCGTCAGTACAAAGTTCAAAATATTTATATATAAGCGCATCCGGAATAGCCATTATCTTTCCAAACATCTCTTCAGGAGAATCTTTTAAACCTATGTAATTGCCTTTTGATTTGCTCATTTTGGCGCTTCCGTCTGTCCCCTCTATAAGGGGGGTGATTAATATATCCTGTTCTTTCATACCGAAATAACGCTGAACTTGCCTACCCATCAAAAGGTTTAAAAGTTGATCCGTACCGCCCAATTCCACATCTGCTTTGACTTTTACAGAATCAAATCCCTGCAAGAGGGGATACAGAGCTTCTAACAAACTAACTTTCTGTCCCTTCTTTATTCGCTCTTGAAAATCAGCCCTTTCACCAACTTGATTAAGGGTAGCAACTTTGACTAATTCTAAAGTTTCACCAACATCTTTTCCTAACCACTCGCTGTTATATCTGATCTCTGCCTTTTTAACATCTATAATTTTCCCAACCTGAGAAAGATAATCCTTCGTATTGGTTTTTATCTCCTTCTCGCTAAGAATAGGCCTTTCTTTTGATTGGCCGGAAGGATCGCCCACTCTAGCGGTGAAATCGCCTATAATAAGAACTACTTTGTGTCCAAGTTGTTGAAAATCTCTAAGCTTTTTTAAAACTACCGCGTGGCCCAAATGAAGATCGGGGCTAGTGGGGTCTATCCCGAGCTTAACTCTAAGCTTTTTACTTCCAACAAGGACTTGCTCTAAGTGCTTGCGTACTATTATCTGATCAACCCCTCGAGTTAAGAGCTTTTCTATGTGTGCTTTTTTATTTGGCCTTGATGACCTCGTCAATGACGCCATATTTTTTAGCTTCTTCGGCTGTGAGCCAAAAATCTCTATCAGTATCTTTTTCTATCTTAGACAAAGTTTGTTTGGTGTGTTTAGCAAGGAGTTCATTTATCTTTTGCTTTATTTTCACAATCTGTTTGGTATAAATTTCTATGTCTGTAGCTTGACCCTCAACTCCGCCGGCTATGTGAACCTGGTGCAATAAAATTTCCGAATTGGGTAAGGCGTGGCGCTTACCTTTGGCGCCGGCCGCTAATAAGAATGCACCCATAGAGGCAGCTGTGCCGACACAGATAGTAGCGACGTCCGGCTTGATATATTGCATAGTGTCATAAATCGCCATACCTGCCGGCACTGAACCGCCCGGGGAGTTGATATAAATCTCTATATCTTTCTTTGGGTCTTGGTTCTCTAAAAAAAGAAGTTGGGCAATAACAACGTTTGCAACTGCATTTGTTATTGGCCCACCAATGAAAATTATTCTGTCCTTAAGGAGACGAGAATAAATATCGTAAGCTCTTTCCCCTTTATTTGTTTTTTCAATGACTGTTGGTATCACCATATTTCTTTTCAATTCTATGCTAGAGGAACGGGACTAGCAACAAAGCGATTATGTTCATGATCTTAATAACTGGGTTGATGGCTGGTCCAGCCGTGTCCTTATATGGGTCGCCCACTGTGTCTCCTGTAATAGCCGCCTTGTGCGCTTCAGAGCCCTTGCCCCCAAGATTACCGTCTTCGATGTATTTTTTAGCATTATCCCAAGCCGCTCCTCCAGAAGTCATCGAAGTAGCCACAAAGATACCCGTAACTATTGAGCCAACCAAAAGTCCTCCAAGAGCTTTGGGGCCTAAGAGAAATCCAACCAGGATAGGCGCTATCACCGGTAATAGTGCCGGTACTATCATCTCTTTAATGGCGGCCTTGGTGACTATGTCTACACACTTGGCATAGTCGGGTTTAGTAATCCCCTCCATAATGCCCTTTATTTCCCTGAATTGTCGACGAACTTCCTTAACCACACTACCAGCGGCTTTTCCAACTGCCCTCATAGATATAGAAGCAAAAAGATAGGGAATCATACCACCTATAAAAAGACCGGCGATAATATAGGGATCGCTTAAATCAAAATTCATATCAGCAACATTCCCTCCTTGGCTCAAGTCCTCTATATAAGAAGCGAACAAAACCACCGCCGCCAAACCTGCGGAGCCAATCGCATATCCTTTGGTGACTGCCTTGGTGGTGTTACCAACGGCGTCCAGCGGATCAGTGACGTTGCGGACTGATTCTGGAAGATTTGCCATTTCGGCAATACCACCGGCGTTATCCGTGATTGGTCCATAGGCGTCAATCGCCACAATAATGCCAGTCATGGAAAGCATGCTCATCACAGCTAGGGCTATACCGTAAAGTCCGCCGAAAAAGTATGTGGCCAAGATGCCCGATACAATAACAAGTACAGGTAGGGCGGTTGATTCCATGCCTACCGAAAGACCGGTGATGACATTTGTTCCATGTCCTGTTTCAGATGCCTTAGCGATAGAACGAACCGGTCTGAATTTGGTAGATGTGTAGTATTCTGTGATAACCACGATAAAGAGGGTTACTAAGATACCGGTTAAAAGTGAACCCAACATCCCACCGCTAGACATTTGGCCCCCAAAAGATTCTCCATATGTGTTCGCAAGCCAACCAAAACCAATTAAGGACAGAATGCTGGAAGCAACAAGTCCTTTATATAGAGCACCCATAATAAATGGTTTTTCTTTTTTATTAAGCTTCACAAAGAGAGTGCCTAAGATAGAAGCAATAATGGCTATTCCTCCTATAAGAAGAGGTAACATAATAGCCGTTTCTAAACCTGGAAATGCTAAGTGTCCCAAAATCATGGTAGCGATGGCCGACACTGCATATGTCTCAAAAAGATCCGCCGCCATACCAGCGTCATCTCCAACATTATCGCCTACATTATCTGCTATTACGGCCGGGTTTCGAGGGTCGTCCTCCGGTATACCCACCTCTACTTTTCCAACTAGATCGGCTCCTACATCAGCTCCTTTGGTAAAAATCCCACCACCTAATCTAGCAAAAACAGATATCAAGCTTCCACCAAACCCAAGCCCTATAAGAGCGTTGATATTACCCGTTACTGCATAAAAGCCAGCCACAGACACAAGCGCCAATCCCACCACTAAAAGTCCTGTCACGGAGCCCCCCTCAAAAGCAACCTTGAATGCTTGATGGATGCCGGTTTTGGCGGCTTCTGTTGTTCTAACGTTGGCCCTAACGGCTACATTCATACCGATGTACCCGGCCAAGCCAGACGCGACAGCTCCGACCAAAAACCCAGCCATCACTACGGGGCCTATAAAATAGCCGATAAGAGCAGCTGATACGATGGCTACAATACCTATAGCTCTGTATTGGCGATTAAGGTATGCCCTAGCCCCTTCTTGAATCGCTTGGGCTATCTCTTGCATCTTGTTATCGCCAGCAGGATAACGATTTATTTTATATGTAAGCCACAGGGCGTAAGCTATGGCCAAAACTCCCGTCCCAATAGAAAAAGTTAATGGAGACATTTATTTATCTATTCTTTTTTTGTCGACATCTTTTTCTCCGTTCTTGGCGGAGGTTGGTTTTTCTTCTTTTTTTATTTCTTCTTTTGGATCTTCCTGTGGAATATTTTCATCCCCCTCTTCGGATGTTTCGTCCTCTACGTCGGCCACACCCCCCTCAAGCTCTTCATCGGGACGCGCTTGGCTTCTAACGTCAATCTTAAGATTTGTAAGCTTAGCGGCTAATCGGACATTCTGCCCTCCTCTGCCAATCGCCAAACTTAATTGATCGTCTGCAACCAAAACTTTGGCTTCTTGATTATTATTAACTTCTACGGATCTTATTTTGGCTGGACTCAAGGCGTTGGCGACAAGTTCTTCCATATCTTCGCTCCATTCAACCACATCTATCTTTTCCTGACCTAATTCATTGGAAATAGCCATAATACGAGTGCCCCTTTGGCCGACACAACTACCAACGGGGTCTATTTCTTCCATATTGGAGTTTACTGCTATCTTAGTTCTTGAGCCGGGCTCTCTAACAATGGCTTTGATTTCTACCACGCCGTCTGCAATTTCCGGAATCTCCATAGCAAAAAGTTCTCCCACAAAATCAGGATGGGACCTAGACAATACAATACCCGTACCTGGGCCCTTAAACTCTTTCTGAACAGCTAGAATATAGAATCTATATCTGTCCCCCACTCGATAGTGCTCTCCCGGAATAGATTCGTTGGCAAACATAACTGCGCTGGTTCTGCCAAGGTCTATATAGACATTGCCCCTCTCAAAACGCTGAATTACTCCACTAATAACAGCGCCCTCTTTATTTTTGAATTCGTCTGATATTGATTCTCTTTCTGCCTCACGAAGATTTTGTAAGATAACTTGTTTCGCATTTTGAGCAGCTATGCGCCCGAAGTCGGTCTGAGCAGGAAGCTGTGTCGTAATCTCATCTCCTAACTGAACGTCTTTTTTCTCTTTTTTGGCTTCTTCGAGTAAAATGTGTCTTTCTTCATTGTAACGAGGAAGGCGCCCCTCTTCGTTTTCACCCTCTTCGCTTTGCTTCTCTTCAACTTTTTCTTCCCCCTGTGGAAACTCGTCATCTTCTTCCATTCGTACGGTTGTCTCGTCGACAACCTCTTTTATCCTAAAGAACCTAACTTCGCCGGTTTTTTGGTCAAGCTCCGCTCTGACATTAGCACCCCTATCTAGATATTCGCGCCTATAGGCGGCCGCTAACGAGTTTTCAATTGCGCCTATAACGTTTTTTGGGTCTATGCCCTTTTCATCTGCGATTTGGTCAACTGCTTGAATGATAGCTTTTAAATCCATATTTTGTTTTTTTTAAAGCCCGCTTTAGGCGGGCTTTTATCAAGTCAAGTCAAGTTTAAATAATGTCCTCCTAAAAATCAAGTCCTTATCCTACCGGATCCTACGGAGTAACGTCGTTCTCTATGGTAGCAATCTTCTCGCCCACGAGAGTTGATACTTTCTTAAAACCAGCATAGGAGGTGCTTATCACTAATTTTCCTTCTTTCCATCCATAGTTAATAGAACCCCCTTTCTCGTACGACAAATAGCGTACACCCGTGAGGTCGCCCTCTGCGCTTCCGTCATTGAAGGTTTCTGTTTTTGGGGCACCCTGATCTTCTAGGAACAAATTTTTAAGAAATTCCGAATTCTCGATATCTCCATTCAGGACTTGTCTTAAAAGATTAATGTCATCCTCTCCACTGTTGAGAGACAAGATATATCCCGGCCAAACATTTTCTCCATCACTGTAGAAAAAGCCAGTGAAGTCATCTTCTAGTGGAACAGCTACTGTTATATCGGGTAAAAGCGCTTCTATATACTCCCTGGCAGATACGGGTATGCCCTCTCCGCCAGTTGTCACGGAAAATTCGGTTAAGGTTTTTTCTTCATCGACTACATCTGCCGCAATCAAAGTTAGAGCGTCTTGAATACCAGCTGTGTTAACCTCCTTTGTCATTAACTCAACCTCCGAGTCGACTGGTTCAATAAAATAGCTTTGGTGTACATAGGTTGGAATAGTCGGCGTTGGTAAGGTGGGCTCTTCTTCTACTAAGGGCGCTTCTTCTGGTTCTGTTACACCTACTTCATTTGAGAAAAATGTCGGCAAAACAAAATTAACCACAGCCGCCGCTGCAATTCCTAGGAAAACCACAATACCCAATCCTATTAAGAGGGCTTTTTTGTTGCCTGATAGCTGTTTTTTGATTGGCTTAGTTGCAGAATCCACTTTTTTAGCATCTATCGCTATCGGAGTGGGGGGCTTAACACTAGCCGATGTAATTCCAACGCCTCCGCTTGATTTCAAGGACTCTTGATCGCTCATCATAGTTCTTATGTTCACTTCTTTGGGTGGAGGTGGTGGTACCGGCGATGGCGCGGAAGCGCTAGGCGGTGAAGGGGAGGGGGCGGTTGGCACAGGTGGCGAAGTTGGAGTGGGGTATCCTCCAGTAGGGGGGGTAATCGGTGGAGGAGGGGTCGGAGTCGGTGGAGCAGAAGAAGCAAAACTAGGCGACATCGGGTTCACCTTTTCTTGGCCTTGATTTTCGGGAGCAGAACCCCCGGCTCCGAATTGGCCTGTAGTGTTATCCATATAAGATATATTACCACACAGAAGTTCGCCTCTCTTCAGGCGGTGTGGATAATGAACGCTTTTAATTAAAGGATTCTTAATCCTTTGGAAGCTGTTTGATGGAAAGGGCTGTTCGCCCGTTTTCCATACCGATTATCTTTGCTTTAACAAGATCCCCCACTTTAACAACGTCCTCAACATTCTTAACAAAACCTTCTTTAAGCTCGGATACGTGAATCATACCCGACTTGCCACCCGGAAATTCTACTATTGCTCCAAACTCTAATATTTTGGCCACTTTGCCTTCTACTATTTCACCTATTACGAATTCTTTCATCATGGCTTCTACTTTAGCCAGCGCATCTTCGGCTTTATTTGCGTCTGCAGAAGTAATAAAAACGGTGCCATCGTCGTCTATGTCTATAGAATCAACGCCCGTTTCCTCTATGAGGCCGTTTATCACCTTCCCTCCAGGACCAATCAGCTCTCCTATCTTATCTGGACTAATTTGAGTAGTCAGAATTCGCGGAGCATACGAAGAAAGCTCTGCTCTTGGCTTTTCTATAACGCCAGCTGTGAAATCTAAGATGTGCAATCTGGCTGCTCGAGCCCTTTCGAGCGTCTCTCTAATTATTTCGGGGGTAAGTCCGTCTATTTTTACGTCCAACTGAACTGCGTTTACGCCGCTTTTGGTGCCGGCAACCTTAAAGTCCATGTCTCCATAATGATCTTCGGGGCCTTGAATGTCAGTCAATATCTTATAGGATCCGTCCCCTCCTAATATAAGCCCCATAGCTATACCAGCAGCGGGCTCTTTAAGGGGAATCCCCGCATCCATCATGCTCATGCTAGCAGCTGAAACAGTAGCCATAGAAGATGAGCCGTTTGATGAGAGTATTTCTGAGACAACTCTGATGGTATAGGGGAATTGATCTTTAGAAGGCACTAAGGGCTCAAGAGCTTTCTTTGCCAAAGCGCCATGTCCGATATCTCTCCTACCCGGTCCACGAAACGACCTGGCCTCACCGACAGAGAAGGGTGGAAAATTATAGTGAAGTAAAAATCTTCTTTTTCCGGAAAACTCAATGGTTTCCATTAGTTGCTCGTCTCCGGGAGGACCTAAGGTTGTAACTGCTAATGCTTGGGTGTCGCCTCGAGCAAAAAGACCCGATCCATGCATTCTTGGGAAAAGCGAAATCTCCGAATATAGAGGTCTCACTTCATCAAAGGCCCGCCCATCAGGGCGTCTATCATTTTCGAGCGCATTTTTATGAACTACTCTATCGAGTTCTTCTTCCAATATATATTCCGCATATTTTAATTCTTTCTCTTCGTAGCCAGCGCTAATAAGATGTTCTTCTAGGTCCAATTTTAACTTGGCTAAATTATCTGACATTAACTTCTTGTCATCTACATAAGCGGCTTCATCTAATTTGTCTTTTAGGAATTCCTTAGCTGTCTCCACAAGTTTTTCTGAAGGTAAGTCGAGCTTAACCTCAATTTTTTCCTTACCAACCGCAGACATCAGTTCTTGTTGAAAAACAGTTAGCTCCTTAAAGTGCTCTAGAGCTATTTCGCATGCCTTAAGCACATCTTCTTCTTTTGTTTCGTTGCCACCCAGCTCTATCATATTGACTCTGTCTTTGGTACCGGCAATGAAGGCATCAAATTGACCGGGGATAATTTCAATCTGGCTATTAACTGGGTTGATTACGAACTCTTCGCCGAGTTTGGCGATTCTGATGCCGGCGACTGGTCCGTCCCATGGAATATCAGATATTGAAAGAGCGGCAGAGGCGGTCATTAGGGTCACAAAATCGGGGTCGTTTTCTCCGTCATAAGAGAGAATAGTTGCTACCACTTGTATCCCTCGCCTAATACGCTTGTTGAAAAGGGGTCTGATTACTCTATCCACCAAACGCCCAGACAAAACCGCTTCTTCGGAAGGCCTGCCTTCTCGCTTCATAAATCTGCCACCCAAAATTTTACCGGCAGCATAATTCTTTTCCTCATAATCTACAGATAGGGGTAAATAATCCAGGTCTTGATTGTCTTTGCTCATAACCACCGTCACCAAAACGGTCGTCTCTCCGTAGGTTCCAATGACCGCTCCGTTTGTTTGGCCGGCTAATCCCGACACTTCTAAGACAAGCTCTCTACCCGCAATCTCTTTTGTAAACTTCTTTCTGTTTAAATCCATTATTTATGCTTATTTCTTTTTAGTTGTTTTGCTTATTGGTGCTTTAAAAATAATTTTGGGCATTGTATCAAGGTCGATGAATGTATCGGCCGCTTCTCTCAAACCGGCGTTAGTGGTTTTCCCAAACGCCGCTACTTCGACGCCCTTACCCAAGCCCCACTGGAGGTATTTAACCGCAGGCACAAAATCTCCGTCCCCGGAAACCAATATGACAACGTCGAACATGTTCGCCATTCGAATAGCGTCAACTGCGATACCTACGTCCCAGTCCGCCTTTTTGGCTCCGCTCGAAAAAATTTGGATGTCTTTGCTCCTCAACTCAATGCCCGCCTTTTCAAGGGCTTCAAAAAAAGCGTCTTCCCCCGTTGATGGATCGCTTCTGACAACATAGGCGAATGCCCTTACTAAACGCCTGTCGTTGGTTAGGCGATTTAATAACTCACCAAAATTGACCCTGCTTCCATATAGATTTTTAGCGCTATGATAGAGATTTTGGATATCAATAAAAACACCGACTCTCTGTTCTTTGTTAGGTATTATCATTTTTTTTGGACTTATTTTTTAAGCCCGAGCTTCTTAATCAGTTTTTTATAGTTGGTCGGCGATTTCTCTGAAAGATATTTCAAGAGTTTTCGACGCCTGTTAACCATCCCCAAAAGACCTCTACGCGAGTGCTTATCTTTTGGGTGTTTTTTTAAATGGGCAGCCAACTCATTAATACGCTTTGTGGAAAGCGCGATTTGAATACCGGCTGAGCCGGTATCTGTCTCGTGGAGCTGGTGCTCTTTAATGACGTTTTTCTTTTTTCGCTGAGTAAGCATCTCGAGCAACAGGATAATAGCTGAAGGCGACCTTTTTGTAAAGGTCAAAAATGTCGTAAAATCTATAATGGATTACGCAACAAAAAGAATTTGTCGCTTAACCGATCTTTTTCATGGCTGAGATAAACCCACTTATAAATGAATATTTGGACTATTTAGATGTTGAGAAAAACCGCTCACCGGCGACTAGAAATAACTACGAAAGGTGTTTAAGGCGCTTTGTGGAGAAAGAAGGGCTTAAAACGCTAAGCGATATCACAGAAAAATCTATTCATAATTTCAGAGTATATCTGGCTAGCTCTTCGACTGGAATTAAGAAGAAAACACAGGCATATCATGTGATAGTCATTAGGAATTTCCTTAAATATCTAAATCGCGAGGGGCACAAAACAGTTCTTCCCGACAGAGTGGAACTTCCCAAGGTGCCGACGAGGCAAATAAAAATAGTGGAGTATGGAGATATTGAACGTCTTTTATCAGCACCAAAGGGTAGCGGACTTAAAGCACTACGAGACAGGGCTATTCTAGAAACTCTTTTTTCTACAGGTCTTCGAGTGTCAGAGCTTTGTGGGCTGGATAGGTTTATTAATATCCAAAGAGGTGAAATAGCGGTTAGGGGGAAGGGCGAAAAGGTGCGGGTGGTGTTTCTCTCTGATAGAGCTCGTGAGGTCATAAAAAAATACTTGGACAAAAGACAGGATGCCGAAAGCGCTCTTTTTACAAGCATCTCGCACGGAAAAAGCCCTAAGGTCTTAGGACGGATTAATCCTCGTACAGTTCAAAGGGTGGTTAATAAATACACTCGTGAAGCGGGTATTCCAGATAAGGTAACTCCTCATCAGCTCCGCCACCAATTTGCCACCGATTTATTAATGAATGGTGCGGACCTTCGAAGCGTTCAGGAGCTCTTGGGGCACAGCAATATCTCAACCACCCAAATTTATACCCACGTTACCAATAAAGAACTTCGAGACGTTCATAAGGCCTTCCATGGCAAAAGACGAGAATAGTATTGTAATTAGATAAAGCTTTTAATAATGTAGCTAATATTACCTATGGATTTATCCTGAGTGAAACCGAAGGGCAGGTGGTGAAATTGGTAAACACGCTAGGTTTAGGACCTAGTGCCTTAATCGGCTTGGAGGTTCGAGTCCTCTCCTGCCCACCGCATCATTGAAATAGAACACATACGATTAGAAGGGAATCGTGAAATGGATTGGTTTGATAAACTCGCGGTGGTCCTCCGTGATATAGATCCGAAGGACTTCGTCTTCTCTACTGCTCGGGGTTTTGGCGAAAGGCCTTTTCGGCTTGGCGCAGAAGGAATGTCTCACAAACTCGCCGAGATGTTGCCTGATTGGATGAAGGGTCCAGGGGCCGACACCTTCACCGGAGTAGTTAACGCCTACGCTCAGCTGGCGATGCGTGATCGTTCACCTTTGGCGGACAGCTTCTTTGACTTTCTGGAGTACGCTCGCCAAGGCGTCTTCGATGGCAATCCTCGAGCACATGCTCATTGGATGCCAAAAGTAAAGAAGTGGGCACGCGAACACGTTGATATGGTTGGTCGTGATGGTGGCGACACAAATGAGGCACTGGCACAAGTGCAGGCCGTTATCGACGCACACAAAGCGCTCGACGAACAGTTCCAAAGGGCCTTTCCTCCGGAACAACGTGTCGAAATCGATTGGAATGCACTTGGAGAACGCCTTTCTTCCCTCAGGGAAAGAATGGGATCCAAGTTGGATGAGTGGGCAACACGGCTTGATGCTCACACAGACAAGATTGTCGCCGAGCGAGAAGCTCGAGAGGAGGAAGAACGTCTCCGACGAGAAAATCGTTGGTATAGACGTATTCGACGTTGAAACTCGAGTAGATAAAGCCAAAATGAGCCCGTAACAGCTAGTTACGGGCTCAAGTTCTTTATAAGCATGCATACATTGACATTTCACCAGTATTATGGTATGTTTCGCGTGTATTTAAAGATACGGATAGAAGCCGATTTTCATACTGTTCTTCACAATCAGCGAGGCGGAGACGTCATCGCGATCATATTTCTGACAAAGAAACGACAAAGACAAAGGAGAAGGTTGCGATGACAACGAGGAACACAAACAACCGTCGTTCCCTCGGAGAGAGGGTTCGCGACAAGATAGAGGAAGCGGCCCTCAAGCGGGTCGAGTCCTTCTTCGCCGGTCCCACCAGCCCTCGTGGGTTGGTGGCAAAAACCGGCGCCGATGCCATGTTGGCAATCAGTACAGCCGTCGAGGCGGGGGATCTCGCCAAGGCGATCGATGTTGCCTTGACGGCAAGGATGACCTTGCCGGAGATGGTGCGTCTCATCGAGGCGCATCCGGATCTGTTCCCGGAGCCAGCACCCGACGCGGGTATCGGGGGGCTCGTCGAGGGCTTCCTCGACGCGTTCTTCCCGGGATTGCTCCCGGCGCCCGATGACCCGGAACTGAGAGGAGGTAGGGCATGACTCCGCGCATCCAGCTAGCGCTCGCCAGGTGGGCGCGGGTTGGAGGTGCCCAAGACCTTATCAACCGTGTCCTCAGATTCGAGGAGGTAGTGGACCGCTGGTTCCAGCTCCTCATGGCCGTGGTAGCAGCAGAGTGGGCCAGCGTCCTCATACTCTCGTGGTATGGCCAGCTCACGCCAGCGATTGTTGTCTGGGCGACCATTGCCCTGATTGCCATCGCCTTTCTGTTGGCCATCTTCGGCGTCCGGCTCTTGGGTCGGTTCATCGCTCTCTCTGCTGCACTCCGACGAGCGGGGAAGGCGGGGAAGGCACTCGACAGAACAATCCGGACGCATATCGCTTTCCGGATTGCCCTCGCCGTTGCCAGTTTCGTCTTTTTGGCGAGCTGGCTACTCATCTTCCCCATCGAGGGATTGGTGACTGCGGCGTTGCTGTGGGCCATTGCCATCCTCTCGGCAATTCTCGCTTTGATTGCCTCTCCGGAGTCGGGCGTAAGAAGCTTGATGATGGCACTGACGTTGGTGTTCGTGGCAATCGCGGCAGGTCTGTCTGCCGCGA
The DNA here is from genome assembly GCA_002773725.1 of Candidatus Colwellbacteria bacterium CG10_big_fil_rev_8_21_14_0_10_42_22. Classification (GTDB taxonomy): domain Bacteria; phylum Patescibacteriota; class Minisyncoccia; order UBA6257; family Colwellbacteraceae; genus 1-14-0-10-42-22. The sequence goes on along the minus strand of PFAH01000007.1, from coordinate 69,640 downwards.
CGGTGGAGTCCTCACCGGTCAACCAGGCCACAAGGGATTTCATCGAGTGGACCGAACCAGACGAGGTCGTCATCACCATCTACCAGAGCGACCCGGCACCCCCCGCGTTCAGCCGTCCGTTGGTCACCCCTCCGGGGATGGTCATCGTGAGGACGGTGGAGGTTTCTCTCACGAGCGACCTCTACGCCAGTGGCTGGACCAAGAACCGGAATACCACGGTCAATCCACGTGAGCTGTGGATGGTCCAGCTTCCCCACTGCGAGAGCGGTGGGGTAGAGTACGAGGTCGGGGCTAGTCCCCAACACTGGTGGCTCTACGCCGGAGTCGAACCCGGATGGAGTGAGCGGGTCGACCCGGAATACGGTGCTCCCGTCAGTTTCAAGGCAATCGGCGACTGCCTTGAAGCCACCATCGTTGTGTTCACCCCGGCTTCGGGATGAGCAAGTCGCCGGGCGGCTCGGGGTAGCAGGTATAAAACACTTGTTGCCCCGAGTTCGCCACCTTTATTTTCATAAACTACTTAGAAAAGATTTACATACACAAAGCCCCGCCGAACGGCGGGGCTTTAAAATAAACCAATAAGTTTCTTACAGAACCTTATTCTACGTCAGTTATAAAGTCCTCAACAACGCTTGAGATTCCTCCAGCCAAAACAGCTATTACGAGAGCTACAATGGCGTAAATCAGAACCTTCTTAGCTCTTTCCATCCTCTCTTCGTTGCCCTGTGAAATCATGTAAAGAAAGGCGGCATACAAGACGAACACAACACCCAGGGCAAGTAGGATGTTATACATCCATTTTGCAATGAGGTCGATGGCCTTAATAAAGCTGTTAATGTCCGCGACGTTCTCTGGTGGCTCTTCTAGGGTCTGGGCACGGACCACACTAAGGCCAAGTAGCCAAGCGTATGATTTTTCGGTGAGCTTTTTCATTTATTAGACAAATTCCTCGACCTTTTGAGATTATTATACAGTATTTTTTTATTATTCCAGCACCTGACAGGTTGTATCTCTAAAACACTTGCTGTTTAGCTTACAGTTAGGCGGAGTTGTAGTTCTGGTCTGTAATCTTTCGCCGGGTCGTTCACAGTGCGTCTCCTCGTCTTCATCTTTATATGTGCCCTGACATGCTTCATTTTTCCATGAGCCGACACTACAAGCTGACGTGTTTTCCGGAACATCGAGAGCGTCTTTAATTAGCATGTCAGCTCCTCCAGCTAACACTCCAATCACAAGAGCGGCAATGGCATAGATCAGAGCATTTTTGGCCCGGTTAATCTTTTCTTGATCGCCCGCAGATATCATATAAAGGAAGGCGGAATATAAAACAAAAACGGTTCCAAGAGCCATAAGCACGTTGAACATCCATTTAGCAATTTGGTCTATTGCGACCACAACTCCTTCGGGCGTATCAATTGTAGACGAAGCGACATTAGTAGTGTCTACGGTGCCTCCCAGGAATCCGGCTATGATGTTGCCCAAACCTCCAGCCAATAAGATTACGGCAAACCCTATCAGCGCCCATGTAATTGCTTTTCTACCCTTCGTGACTTGTTCGGTATTGCCGCCAGAAGTCATAATCATAAAAGCGCCTACCAAAATAGCTATTACTAAGACCGAGCCGGCTGCCAAGGTGAGCCAACTCACCATGCTCCCAATCAATCCCTCAACAGTGTCTTCTTTAAGAAAAGACGAGAAGCAAAAAGTTCCACTAGGACAATCTGCGGCAAATACTTTTCGAGCGCCTAACAAAAGCAGGGCGACTGGATAAAGGGTTCTTTGCAGGACTTTCTTCATTCTTAATTTATTATAACCTATCTGGCTGTTGGGCACTGATTTTGACACTCCAAAACGTCCGTACTTGATGCATATCTCTCTTCACACTTTATCTGACAATCTTGCAAGGTTGTTTCACACTCCAATTGATGTAATTGCCACCAACTGCCCCCTAGTTTTGTAAATGTTGTGAAAATGACGTTAATTATCGTCCACGATAAAAGAACAATGACAAGGCCTATGATAGCATTTGTGATCTGTTTCTTGGCTTTATTGAGTTGGTCTGGATTACCTAGGGTTATAAACATCCTGAAGCCACCAAAAATCGCCATAAATATAACTATGACAAAGGCGAACCACACCAAAACCATCATGACGTTATAGCCGGTCTGAGCCAAAAAACACTCATTACATGGAGGAAGAGGGCTGTCTGAAGAAAAGGTTGGATCACATTCCGGAATAATCCTAGAGGGCAATCCTTGGGCAAGAGTAGTTTTGACTATAAATTCTTTAATCATCTATAGAGTTCGGTTGTTTGTTTTTGTAATCTTTCTAAAGCATCCCTTGCTTTTAGAGTTTCGTCTAAGACGGATTCTATCGCCTGATCAAAATAACCATCAAACGCTTTTTGATTGGGTTGCAACCAACTTTTAGCGGTTAGTGCCTGCCTAGCCAAAATACCAATTCTACCTGATTCATTTTTGAGTTCGCCTATCAAAAACCTCAAAGCGGGTGGTAAATCCATCGCTGATTGATAATAACTAGCGCTTTGCTTATCTGTGGTTGCATAGATTATAAAATCCCAAGCAATACTTGGATCCTTAGATTTATTAGAAACCGCTAGTCCATAATAATCAGGATAATTAATCGCTTGTGAAGTAGCTTGTGGCATGGACCCAATGCCAATATCTAGGAGTGAGTTTTTAGAGCGAATCTCTTCCAGTTGGCGTGAATAAACAAAGACACCAGACACATCTCCTTTAGCAAAAGCGTCAAGGTTGTCTCTCGTGTCGTTATCCCAAGTATATGTTGAGGATTTAGGATCTGCGTATGCCGTGTAGCCAGAGAAGACGTCCACTCGATCTCCGCTATAAATATCTGCTTGGGACAACTTGCTGTTAACCATAGGTGCGCCTGCCTGCATTAATATCAGCTTTAAAATGTCGGGCGCATTCTTAACGCTCGCCGAAGACCCGCCAATCGCAAAAGCAGCCCTTTCTAACCCTTTTTCATTAGTGATTTTTAAATCTTTGATGTTTTCTTCAAGCTCTGCCCAAGTTGTGGGCGGTGCAACAATTCCAGCTTGATCAAAATGATTCCTATTGTATGCGAGAAATAGAGTATCTATATATAAAGGAAGTGCATAAATTCTTCCGTCTATAACAAAATCCTTTTCAATCGTTTGTGGGAAAAGCGTGTTGAGAGTAGTTAACCCCATTTTGGTTGTGGGAAGCGGAACTATCTTGTCGCGATGTTGTAAAAGCCAGTTGTTGTCAAAAAACAAAATGTCCGGACCATTGCCGGCAGCCAATCCATTTATCAAAGAGTCCTCGTAGCTACTATGACTGAATTTTCTATACGAGACATCAACGCCCGGATATGTAGATTCAAAGCCCTTAATAACATCTTTCCAAACCGCTTCGCTGTCTATTCCCCAAATTTCTAGTTCAGCAATTTGAGTTTCTTGCACCCGTTTGCCAGGCAAAACGCCCGTCAAGACAAGAGCTATTAAACCCACCACTAAACCCGCGCCCGTTAAAAAGAGTATTTGTTTGTTTGTAAATTGTGTCTGCATGAGATGCCTAAAACACCGCAGATCCAGCCAACTTATCTCCCGATTTGAGCGTCATAATTTTGACCCCTTGAGTAGATCGGCCGATCTTTCTAATATCTTTTATTCTTGTTTTAAGAACCTGACCCTTCGTTGAAATAGCCAAAAGTTCTTCTTCTTCGATTATAACATGGCTCGCTACTAGGGGGCCTGTTTTATCTGTGATTTTGGCAGTTATGATGCCCGACCCTCCGCGTCTTTGAACTTTGTACTCCTTAAGAGATGTCTTTTTGGCGTAACCATTTTCCATGACTACGAGGAAATTCGCTTCGGTATCGGGCTTAATCACGTCAAATGAATTTACTCGATCTCCTTTCTTAAGAGTAATGCCCTTAACTCCGGCGGCCGTTCTGCCCATAGCCCTGACGTCCGATTCCTTAAAACGGATAGACCTGCCTTGGAGGGTTGCCATTATAACCTCGTCTCCTTCTGCTGATAAATCCACCCACCTTAATTGATCGTCTTTCTTTAGATTGATGGCGATGATACCGCTCTTTCTAACATTCAAAAAGTTAGAAAGGTTGGTTTTCTTTATAACGCCGTCTACGGTTGCCATTACTAAATAGTTGCCCTTACCGATATCATCCTTGGAATAGGCAATGATGGCGCTTATCTTTTCTCCGCTTGGTATCTCTAAAAAGTTGTGTATCGCCCTACCCTTACTGGTGCGTGTTCCTTGGGGAATTTCGTAGGCCTTGGTCTGAAATGCTTTTCCGTCTTCTGTGAAGAAAAGCATGTTGTCGTGCGTATTAGCGCTTAAAAGGTGAGAGAGTATATCCTCTTCGCCGATAGCGGTTCCCATAAGGCCTTTGCCCCCCCTCTTTTGGCTTCTAAAGGCGGTGGGGGGGATACGCTTAATATACCCGTCCCCTGACATGGTGATTACTGTCTCTTCTTGGGGAATTAAATCTTCGGTAGCGAACTCCCTAAGCTTGCCAGTCACCACTTTCGTTTTACGCTCATCTCCAAAATCTTTTTTAACCTCATCTAATTCCTTTTTAACTACTCCCATTATTTTCTTGGGATTCCCCAGAAGCTCTGTTAACTCTTTAATAATGGCTCTTTTCTCTTTAAGCTCATCCTCTATCTTTTTTCTCTCAAGAGCAGCTAGGGTTTGAAGGCGCATTTCCAAAATGGCGGTTGATTGAACATCCGTCAGTTTAAATTTGCTCATTAAATTCTTTTTGGCCTGCTCTTTGTCTGAGGACTTCTTGATAGTTTCAATAACCTTATCTATGTTGTCGAGCGCTTTAGAAAGGCCTTCCAATATGTGTGCCCTTTCTTTGGCTCTTTCTAGGTCGTACTTCGTCCTGCGGGTAACCACCTCGCTTCGATGCTCCACGAAGCTGGTTAGGGCGTCCCTCAAAGACATAGTTTCCGGCTTTAGTCCGTCGGCCAGGGCTACCATATTGAGGTGGTAATCCTTCTGAAGATCTGTGTACTTCCACAACTGATTCATTATCTTTTGCGGGACAGCTGTCTGCTTAAGGTCAACCACAACGCGCACCATATCGTCTTTGTCCGACTCATCTCTAATATCCTTTATTCCCTCAACCCTCCTGTCTCGCACAAGTTCCGCCATCTTTATTAGTAAATCTGACTTGTTCACCTGATAGGGAATTTCTTTAATAACAATCTGTTTTTCGCCAACATCCACCTTGGCGCGGATTGTGATAGCCCCTCTTCCGCTCGAATACGCATCTATAATGGCCTTGCGGTCGTAAATAATGCCTCCTGTTGGAAAATCTGGTCCTTGAACGTACTCCATCAACTCTTCAGATGTGGCTTTGGGTTTGTCTATAAGCGCTTTGGTGGCGTCGATAACTTCCACCATGTTGTGAGGAGGAATTTTGGTTGCCATACCAACCGCAATCCCATCCGAGCCATTTATTAAAAGGTTTGGATACTTGGATGGTAGAACCAACGGTTCTTTGCGTGTGTCGTCATAGTTTGGGGCAAAATCTACTGTGTTCTTTTCTATATCGGCCAGCATAGGTTCGGCCACCTTAGACAATCTACATTCTGTATATCTATGGGCAGCAGCCGGATCGCCATCTAGAGAACCGAAGTTTCCCTGCCCATCAATGAGTGGATATCTTAAAGAGAACCATTGAGCCATACGGACGATGGTGTCATAAATGGCGCTGTCGCCATGAGGATGATATTTACCCATCACCTCTCCTATAATGTTGGCGGACTTTCTATACTTAGCACCGTAGGTGGCGCCAGCGCTCCACATAGCCCACAAAATTCTTCTATGAACCGGTTTTAGTCCATCTCTGGCGTCGGGGAGGGCACGACCGACGATAACAGACATTGCATAGTCAAGATATGACTCTTTAAGTTCAGCTGTAATGCCGGCCTCTTTTATTTTGGCTTTTTCTACTCGCTTTTCAGCCATATAATTTTATTCTTATCTTCTCTGTTGATGTCTTTTGCCTTGATTACCAGCTTCTCTTCCCTACTAACCTTTTGACCAAATTCTTCCATCAGTGTTTTTGCGCCTTTGTCCGTTGGGGCTATTAGAATGCTCGGTTCTATTCTTTTTATTAGGGACACAAGCTCTTTCTTTGGCAAGACGGATGATTCTATATTCACAAAAAGAATGTCTGTCTCGCCCAATTCATCAAGGGCGTTTTGGTTGGGCGCCTTTTTAAGACCCGCCAAAAACCCGAGGCGGATGTCGTCAAATTTAACAGCATAGGCGGTCTGTAAAACGCCTCCTCCATTGCCCAGATTTATACCCCTAACCCTAACGCCGGATATCTCATATTCACCCGCACCCGCCACTACCGCCTCTTCCGGAAGATCTTTTTTGCTTACATCAACCTCTGTTTCAAGCACCAAATTACCCTTCTTTTTGGTCGGGGGATCAACTAATAGACTAAAATCGGCCACCTGACACCTAATGCCTGATGGCCCTAAAAGGCTTATTACCATACTTTCTAATTTTACCTTTCTAGGCGTTGCTTTTCAATCCTATTTTCCCTATAATCACCACGTCTTTATGAGACAAAATCTGAAAAAACAAGATTCCCTTGAGCTTCAAATGCTCAAATCAAACCCGGGCTTGATGCCTATTTTGAGGGATGGTGAGTTAATTAGCGTAACCTTAATAGAAAAAGGGAGGCGTGCCGTATATTTTAATGTGCCCAAAGTTGGTACTGGTGTTATTTATGGCATTGAGCTTATTAATGCCAAGGATATTTTGAAAAAATTGGAGATTGGAGATGTAGTAACCGCCAAGGTTGTTTCTCCAGAAAATGAAGATGGTTTAATAGAGCTGTCTTTAATAGAGGCGGGTAAACAAAAGGCGTGGGAAGAGCTCAAGGAGTTTAGAGAAAATGGCGAGCCATTCCCCGCAAAGGTAACTGGATCTAATTCTGGTGGTCTGCTTTTGGACGCTAAGGGTGTTCAAGGATTTCTACCCGCATCTCAACTCTCTAATGAGCATTACCCGCAAAGCGATAGCGGCGATAGGTCAAAGGTTGCTGAAGAGTTAAAAGAGTTTATTGGCCAAAGCTTGGACGTGAAAATCATTAATATTAATCCTAGAACCAATAAGCTGATTCTTTCCGAAAGAGAGGTTGAGACGGAAAATGTTAAGGACTTGTTGAAGGAATACAATGTCGGTGATGAAGTTTCTTGTATTGTTTCTGGGGTGGCTGACTTTGGCGCATTTGTTAAGTTCGCCGACCAACCAGAGGTTGAGGGCTTAATTCATATATCAGAATTGAGCCATAACATGCTGGATAACCCCAAAGAGGTTGTGGCTGTCGGTGATATGGTTAAAGCAAAAATAGCCGAGATTAAAGAAGGGCGCGTGTCTTTGTCTTTGAAGGCTCTTCAGTCCGATCCATGGAATAAAGTTAGCGAAAGCTTTAAGGAGGGTGAAAAGATAAAAGGTGAAGTTTACAAGCTCAATCCGTTTGGCGCTTTAGTAAAAATTGGGCACGACTTGATGGGCCTAATCCACGTATCTGAATTTGGTTCTGTTGAAGAGCTAAAACAAAATCTTGAAGCGGGCAAAAATTATGATTTTGTAATCGCCTCCATCAAGCCCGACGAAAAAAGAATTGTTCTTAAAATGGCTGGTGGAGCTCCTGCTTCTACCCCTACACCACCGCAAGTAGATATTGACGCAGGCAACGCGCAAGAAGAAATCAAAATAGATGGAGAAGAATCTGTATAAAAGCATTCTTAGGGTAGCGGTTATCCTTTTTTCGCTTACCCTCCTTTTTTCGCTTTTTTACCAAATTCCCCAAGAGCCCAAAGTACTAACTCTTAGCGAGCTAGCGACAAAGATTGAAGCAGGCGAAGTGAAATCTTTGGAAGTAGCCGGAGAAGAAATAACCATTGTGCTTGCTGATGGAGGTGATGAATATACTTCTCAAAAGGAGGGTGGAGTGGGCGCGGTAGAAACACTTACAAGTTTTGGTATATCCGCAGAAGATTTAAAGAATGTAGATATTAAAATCGTTGATCAATCGGGATTTTTGTTCGTGATGGGCGTTTTGCTGCCCACCCTTTTGCCCATCTTGATTTTCGTCTTAATTTTTTGGTTTATTTTTCGCCAAGCAAAGGGTGGGGTAAATCAGGCATTTACCTTCGGCAGAGCCAATATTCATCTTTTCACAAACTTCAAAGAGAAAATTACTTTTAAAGATGTTGCGGGGTTGAAAGAGGCCAAGCAGGAGCTCTTAGAAATTGTTAGCTTCCTTAAAGAGCCCAAAAAATATCTAAGTATTGGTGCCAAAATTCCACGAGGAGTACTTCTGATGGGCCCTCCGGGAACAGGAAAAACTCTTCTAGCTAGAGCTGTGGCTGGTGAGGCGGGCGTACCCTTTTTTCACCTATCGGCTTCCGAGTTTGTAGAAATGTTTGTGGGGGTTGGGGCATCTAGAACTCGAGATGCCTTCAATACAGCTAAAAAGGCCGCTCCCTCTATTCTTTTTATAGATGAAATTGATGCCGTTGGACGAGAAAGAGGCACTGGTCTTGGCGGAGGACATGATGAAAGAGAGCAAACTCTTAATCAAATCTTGGTTGAGATGGATGGATTTGATAGGGACTCCAAGGTTATTGTCTTAGCTGCTACGAATAGACCAGATGTCCTGGATCAGGCGCTTCTAAGGCCGGGGAGATTTGATAGAAGGGTGTATTTAGACCTTCCGGATATTCGGGAAAGGGAGGCAATTCTCAAAATTCATTCTCAAAAAATTCCTTTGGATAAAGACGTCGACTTCAAAAAGATTGCCACTAGAACTCCAGGGTTCTCGGGAGCCGATTTAGCAAACCTTATTAATGAGGCCGCTATATTGGCCGTTCAGGAAGGTAAAAAATCTGTTGGTTTACAAAATATTTATGACTCTGTTGAGAAAGTAACACTGGGACCAGCACGTAAAAGTCGGTTGGTTTCGGATAAAGAACGTAAAATAACTGCTTATCACGAAGCGGGACATGCTTTGGTCTCTGCTGGACTTAAACACTCCGACCCAGTACACAAGATTTCTATTGTTTCGCGAGGAAGCGCTGGTGGATACACCCTTAATCTTCCAACTGAAGATAGACACCTTAAAACAAAATCTCAATTCTTAGCAGATCTAGCCGTGGCAATGGGGGGATATGTAGCTGAAGGTATTCAATTTAAAGATATAAGCACGGGTGCATCTAGTGATCTGAAAGAAGCGTCTCGGTTGGCACGCATGTTGGTTACAAAATTCGGCATGAGCGAGAAGCTTGGTCCGGTCTCTTTTGATAGATCTGATGACCACGTATTTTTGGGAAGAGACATGATTGCTGGTAAGGGCTATTCTGAAGAAGTAGCGTCAAAAATAGATAACGAAGTTGAGTTGTTTATAAACAACGCGTTTAAAACGGCTAAGAAAATAGTTTCCAGTAATCCAAAAGCCCTTAAAGCAATAGCGGACACCCTTCTGAAACAGGAGGTCTTGGAACAAGATCAATTTGAAAAATTAATTAAGAAGTTTGGATTGAAACAGATATCCGCCTAGGATATATTTCCAATTAGTTGGGAGTGCGTAGCTTCCGCCTTCGCCAGAATGCCACGGCGGATTGCGGTTCGTGACTAAATTCATTGGAATTTAGACAAACCGGGAACAGTCAGTTAGGATGGTCGTCTTATGGCTATGGGTGAAGGTATAATAAATATGTGGGCCAGTAGCTCAGCGGTTAGAGCAGTCGTCTTATAGCTAGGAGTGAGGGTATGATAAATATGTGGGCCAGTAGCTCAGCGGTTAGAGCAGTCGTCTTATAAGCGACAGGCCGATGGTTCGAATCCATCCTGGCCCACATATTTATTGTGCCCGAACGATATAGCTACACGAATGTATAAGCGACAGGCCGATGGTTCGAATCCATCCTGGCCCACCAAAAGTTTTCAATAAATATTAGAAGTTCGAATCCGATGCAGGGAGCACGTTAATAGGTTTTGGTATACTTTGGGTATGAAAAAGATATTAATACTGGAGATTCTTTCAGACGACGATGAGCTGAAAGCGAATGATGAAAAAATACAGGGGCCTTATGTAAAGATGTTCGCGGATGCCATGAATATTGGCGAGGAAAGATTTGTAGTAGTAGATGCATCAAAAGAGGTCCCAGATGATCCATCTGAGTATTCAGGAATAATAATAGGACGGTCTGCATATGAGCCTATTGAGGGGCGAGAGAAGCCGTGGATGAGAGAGGTATATGAGTTTATTAAAAGGGTTGTTAACCTCGGAGTGCCTTTATTAGGTATATGCGGCGGACTTGAATTCACAGCTAGGGCTCTTGGGGCAGAGGTAGTTCCGAATCCAAAAGGCAAAGAGTTTGGCTCTTTCGTAATAAGTTTGAATGAAAATGGAAAGCAGGATCCATTATTTGAAGGTATGCCAGAAAAGTTTATCTCTCAAATTTCTCATGGATATTCTGTAGAAGAACTGAAAGATAATTGGAAAGTGCTCGCATCGTCTGAAATGTGTAATAACCAAGCTATAGCTATCGGAAACAACATTAGGTTGGTTCAATTCCATCCAGAGATAAAACCTATACATTTAGAGAATTTGGCAAAGATGAGGAACACAGAAGTAGAAACTAAAGAATCACCGCATACTAAGCAGGTCTTACGTAATTTCCTGAACAATTTCATTGAAGACAGGTTCTAACGTCGTCTATTAGGGGGAGCAGAATCAATCTGATTACTTGTTTATTTTGAGATGACCCTAAAATCATCCTCCAACATCTTTTTCGTGCTTGTATAGTAAAAAGAAATGGAGTCTTCCATACCATTCAATAACCTTTTCTTAACCTTAGAAAACACCATTAGGGTAGCATTTTTAACCCTTATCCCCCATCCCTGTTGGGTTTCCTCCCATTCTCCATTGAGTGTTTTTATTATCGCTTCTCCCAGAAAACTACCGATTAACAATATGACGTTATCGATCTGAATAGGAGGCTCATCTGGCCAACCTTTCTGGATTAAATTGTCTAATTCCAATATCGATTTCTCATCAAAATCTAACTCAACTCCGAAAATATCTCTAGTGGTATCAATATGCACTTGAGCAAAATGTCTAAATTGATGTGATTCCATATTGAGATTATACCCCCAAACGGGCCCTAACATCGCCCATTACCCGTATCCACTTCAAGCATTAAAGTCATAATCTCAGTCCGAACGTCATCCACGATACAGAGCTCGTTAATATGCTCACGCTTCCGTATTGTTAATAACATTCTTTTTAGTAGAATATAAAGTAATGAGATTTTTTGGGAAAAGCGAAAAAAACAATGAAGAGTCGTCAGATGAAACAACTCCCCTATGGGATGCTCCTATCCCTAGTAGAAAGGAGCAAATCGTCTTTCAAATAGGCGATATCATAAATAAGGCGACAAGGGAGGCAAAAAGGGTCGGTGCACTTGAGGCCAATGATTATACTGGGCAGAGAACCGCAGTAGAGCAGGTAGATGATACTTTCTATCAGGTGTTAGATAGAATAGTCGAAGCGATAGATATCGGGGCTATTGACGACTCCACCAGTTACGAAAAAGGAAAGAAAAGTACGGGCTTTTTGGTGGATACTGTTTTGCGCTCCCTAGCGGGTGAAGATTCGCCTAGATCATATTCTATAAGACGGCACTTGCTTAGCAGGGCTGGGCGTTTCGCCATAGCAGAGAGTTTGGTTAGTTTAGATTCTGAAGCGTCGTGGCGCTTCAGGGAGGAAATGATAGAATCGGGAATCCCCTCACACATAGTATTAGCAAGTTTAGCTGGCCTTTCTTCTTCTGCCACAGAAAAGTTAAGGAGAGAATATATAGATCAAAGGGGTGGACTCGAAGGATTAAGTAGAGAAGAGCTCTATTCGCTTGGCAAAAGCCTAGCCGGAGTACAAACTAACTATTCTTTTGAGATAAGAAGATACCTCAAAGAAAGTGGGGAAAGTAGCGCCCTAGTCGAAAGCCTTTTGGGTGTTCATAAATCCGACGAGGCAGATGAGTTCAGATTGTCTTTACGAGATAGAGATTTATTTCGTTTTCCGCCTTCGCCTTCTTTTGGAGGAGCATATAATGGTGTAGACCAAGGCCTCGAATACTCACTTCTTGGAGTAAAAGAAGAGAGCGATGTTCGCCCATCTCTTAGGGGTTCAATTGGAGCTCCCAAATTAAGGCGTGCTACAACAGGACTAATTCCTTATTGGTGGCCAGATAATGATTCTATTTCTGAAAAGGCCTGGGAAGAACGCAAAGGATGGGCGCCAGCTGGGCAGCTAGATCCCGCAAATCTCGGAAGATTATTAATCGCTTTCCACGGTGGTCCAGTTAGAATTATCACGAGCAGGAGCGGGTTAAGGGGATTTGCGCTAGAGAGTGATGAAGTAATAACTCCACCACCACTATTTGAGAAAATACAATAGAGCCCATAAAACGGGCTCTAACATCGTTCACTAGGGAGTCATGTTTCTAGGTTTAATTCAACGAAATAGGTTCTAACGTCGTCCACGATGGGGAGCTTTTAGTTGAACAGAATAATCCCCAAGACAATTACAATATTAAAAAGCGTATTCAGGGAATACATAGTAATCAATCGTTTATCTCTGTGGGCAATAGAATAAAGAAGTAGGGGTAGGGTAAATAACAAAAACAAACTCCAGGTTAATAATGAAACGTCTACTGCTTGACGATTAGCCCAAATGTTCCACATTTGTGGGATAACTGAGAGAGGCGCTACTACTGAGACAACAGACACAACATTGTCCAAAACTCTATAGTAGATTTTTACATGGGGATACGGCTCAAGATCCCTATAGACCCTTTTTCTTTTATGCTGATGCACGAATGCCATACGTCAAATTATAACTGAATTTTTCCAAATCCCTCTTAATACCCGCCCAGTCCAGAGTTTTCCCTGTTTATCCAAGCTTTGCTTGGATAATAAACAGCAATCCGCCTCAGGCGGACACAGTAAACCTGCCTACCGTAGGTATGGCCTGCCTGCCGGCAGGCAGGCGCATCCATTTAGGGGAACCAACTAGACAAACACGACTGCTTTTGGATAATCTTGAGAGTGTGGGCCTGCCCCGCCGAGCGGGTCGAGGCGGGTGCTTAGCTCAGTTGGCTAGAGCGCCTCGTTTACACCGAGGAGGTCGGGGGTTCGAATCCCTCAGCACCCACCAATCAGAAACACCCCTTGCGGGGTGTTTTTATAATCCCAAATATTTAAGTGCTTTGGGAATTGTTTTTTCTATCAATCTTTTGTTTCTGTTGGAAAGGGTGGTCGCCCTATCTATCATGAATCCCTTGGCTTTAATTCCAGAGAATAAAAGGGTGTCTCGAATTACTACCCTCAAAGATTTATCACCAGCAAATGTTTTCTCATAAATTTTAGGTCCTCCTGTGGTTGTTATCACGACCGCTCTTCCTTTTAAAAGACCTAGGGGGATGTGGTTTACATATCTATATGCATACCCAGGAGTAAGAACCCTATCAAAGAATCCCTTTAGAATAGCTGGAGTGCCGTTCCACCAAGTTGGATATATAAATATGAATTTGTCTTCCGTCTTCATCAGTTCCTGAATCTTCTTAACATCTTCCCCTATCTTGTTTTCGCCAGATGTATAGTGTTCCTTCGGTTTTAAAACGGGACCGAAGTTCATCTCGTATAAATCAAGGATTTTATATTCTATCTTTTTCTTATCAAGTAGTCTTTGAAGGGTTTTAAGAATGTATCCATTGTTCCCCTTTTTATTTGGATGAGCATATATGACCAGCATAGTTTTTCTATTTTAACTCGTTGTGGAAAATACTTATTAACATATTGCACAAAAGGGTTGTTGGGTTGAAAATTAAATAAGTAGGGGGTATGGGTAGTCGCCACTCACCGCTACCAAACATTTATAAAGAATTATATGCCCACAAAAAAGAAGGTGGCAAAAAAGAAAGCCGCTCCTAAAAAGAGGGTGGCTAAGAAGAGAGTTGCCCCTAAAAAGAAAGTGGCTAAGAAGAAACCCGCTAAGAGAAAAGCTGTTTCAAAAAAGAGGAAAAGATAGTTTATCTTTCTTAACAAAAAGAGCTCTCCAGAGCTCTTTTTGTTTCCGTGAGCACTAAAGGAATTTTAAGAGGTTTCTTTGTTTTATTAAAAACAAACCACTTGATATGTAGCCCGTTCTTAGGGCAACATGAATCTATGTCTAAGGATTCTTCTCTACCAAAACATGTAGCCATAATTATTGATGGGAATAGGCGTTGGGCAAAAGCCCATGGACTCAAACCGCAAGAAGGGCACGCTCGCGGAGCAGAAGTAGTTGAAGAAATATCAAGGGTCGCCGTAGACGCAGGAATTAAATATCTAACCATCTGGGGCGGGTCATATAACAACCTTACAAAACGGACGCCGACAGAAATAAAGTTTCTTGACGAGTACATGTATAGACCTTGGGCTCAAAGAGGTTTGAAGAACAGGGATATTTATGAAAATGAAATTTGCGTGCGTCTCATTGGAGAGTGGCCAATCCTTCTCTCAAAAAAAACAAGGGACGCCATCCAAGAACTAGAAGGGGCGACCAGAAAGCACTCAAGACATTTTCTTACCTACCTAATCGGATACAACGGCGACAGGGAAATGGTATCTGCCATGAATTCTGCAATTAAAGATGGCAAAAAAGTAACAGGTGAAACAATTAAAAACTATCTTTGGACCAAAGATTTGCCTCAAGTTGATTTAGTGATAAGAACAGGTGCAGAAGATCCAACAGTGCCACACAACAGCACTGGATTTATGATGTGGCACACGAAAGACGCGATTCTTCATTTTGCAAAGAAAAATTGGCCGGACTTCACAAAAGAGGACTTTTTAGGACTAATTAAGCAATATTCTCAAAGGGAAAGGCGTTTCGGCAAGTAATCCACGCCTATCCCTTGACAACATAATTAGCATACCTTATAATAAGGGTATGGCTCAAATAGATAAGTATGGAATTAGGGACTTAAAGAAGGATTTTGGCACAGAAAAGAATTGCCTAGACTTCATATTCGACACCCTACATTCTCGTAAGTGTTCTTGTGGTGGCGACTACTCCTTACTCAAAGATAGACGACAGTTTCAATGCTCTAAGTGTAGGTTCCAGATAGCCCCCACTGCGGGCACAATCTTCCATAAGAGCGCCACACCTCTTAACTTGTGGTTTTATACTATCCTCCTATTTTCTAACGCTAAAAGCGGTATTTCAGCTAAAGAGGTCGAACGACAACTAGGCGTTACCTATAAAACAGCGTGGCGTATGCTCCACTTCATCCGCAAGTCTTTAGTGCAAGACAAAAGATTTCTAGAAGGCGATGTAGAAATGGATGAGACTTGGTATGGCGGACGAAAAAGGGGTGGAGTACAAAACCTAAATCGTAGCCAAGCTATGCAAAACAAGTCCGTCATTATCGGAGCGGTTGAGCGAGGCGGTGAAATGAGAGCAGAAGTCTCGCCAAACGATAGGGCAAAGACTATTGGTAGCTTCCTAGATCGGAACGTAAACCCTGTCTTGAATAAGCGTTTATTAACTGATGAGAGCAATAGATACGATAAGGTTGCTATTGGATACCACCGCCACACAGTTCAGCACAACCTAAAAGAGTTTGTAAAAGGCGATATTCATACGAATACTCTAGAATCTTTTTGGTCTCACGTTAAAAGAAGCACCAAGGGCACCCACAAGGTTATTTCGAAGAAGTATCTACAGACTTACTTGGACGGCTTTGTTTTCCACTATAACAATCGACACAACGACAGGGAGCGGTTTTTACGCCTAGTCGATGTTTTATTACCTTCTTCAAAAGTTCAACAAAGTTTATTTTCTTCATCCTTATTCTAACGTTTCTTTTGGGAATTCTAGGCTCCACTAAGATCTTCGTCAACATTATTGGGAACACCCCCAGAAAGAATAAATGTCCTTTGGATTCCCAATCTGATCTTATACGTATTCCCATGACGCAGAAGTCCCAGGTATGAGTTAAAAGTTTCTGGTGTAGGATGTGCTCTTACACGCCTTATTACCCTTCGTTTCGTTTGTGTCCTCAGCACCCTATGATCCGAGAAATGAACCCAACCCAAAAAATCGATTCCAGAGGCCAGTGATTTAATAGAAACTTTGTGTGGATGTAATTCAAGAGATAACTTCTCTTTCAAAAAAATTCCAATTAGGTTTATTTGTTTTCTCAATAATTCTTTGTTTTCTGAAAGTAATACAAAGTCATCTGCGTAGCGGATATAATACCTTGCCTTCAACCTGTGTTTAGCAAATTGATCAAATTCATTCATATACACATTCACAAAAAGTTGTGAGGTTAGGTTCCCCAATGGCAGACCAACATCAATTCTTCCAACAGAAAAGCTTTCTATCACTTCCTCAAGAAGCCAAATAATATCTTTATCTCTAATATATTTTTGTAGAATTTTCATCAAAGTTGTGTGGTTAATATTCGCGAAAAATTTTCTTATATCGCACTTCAACACCCAGCACGCCCTCGTATTGTTTTTACTCACTTTATAAGCAAAATTTCTGAATCGGTTAAGTGCCTTATGTGTTCCTTTATCAACGCGGCAAGAGTACGAATCCTGAATAAAAATCTTATCAAAAAATGGATAAAGCTTTCTGTGAATCGCGTGGTGGAGCAATCTATCACGCACTCTCGCTTTATGGATATTTCTCGGTTTGGGATCGCAGATATTAAATGCTTGATACCCGCCGTGCCTATAGGTATGATGCAAAAGCTCAGCGTGAAGCTTGAAAATATTGTCCATTAAGTGAAGTGAAAATTCTTGCACATCATGTTTCCCACGTTTTCCTTTCACAAATTCTCCCCACGCCTCCAGTAGATTTTCAAGCCCAATAATGTCTTCGAATGTATGGATAAACTTCATTCTCATAAGAAATCTCGCGTTGCTCCAGCTGGGGCTTTACCTGTAATCCAAAAGCTCATTGATGCGTATAAAGTATGGCATAACTTCTTGCCTCACTTTTCAAAAACTTCTAGATATACATTGGGTGAGAGAATAGATTTACTACTCATAGAGGTCATGGAATCCGCGCTTCTTGCAAGTCAGTTTTATAAAACTCAGAAGGTTCCTTACGTTCGGCAGGCTATTATGAAACTAGATTTGCTCAAATTTTTCTTACAAATTGCCTGGGAGATAAAAGCACTCGATAACAAAAAATATATCGCTTTATCAGAAAAACTTAACGAGATAGGAAAAATGCTCGGTGGTTGGTTGAGACAACTTTCAAAAGAAAACTCCACCGACTAGCGGTGGAGAAAAACGAAGCGAGCTGCGGACGGCAGCGAAGCGATAGATCTCGTTCCAGTCGTTCTCGATCCAGTTGAGGTTCAGGTTCCGCTTCGAATCGTTCCTGTTGAGGTACGAAACGTTGTGATTGCCGTTCGGGTTCTGCCAGACGGAACCAATGTACAAAATATCATCTATGCCACCACCCCTTGAATACTCTTAGGGTTGTATCTTATCCGGAATCTAAAGTTCCTTAATATCTTGCACCAAGTAGCTTCATTTTTAAGGATACAAAGAAATACATTATGGGGAGAGTTTAACTTTCCACATTCCGATTTCCAAGATCCGGAATTCGATGGCGCAAAGCCTTAACCTTACGCACACACACCTACTATCCTCTTTGATTGTATCTTCCCAATTAGAAACGCAAAAGCCTCCGGTGTGCGAACACACCGGAGGCTTCCCTTTCGGAGTCCAAAGGGCAAAGGTCCCAAGGACCAGCTACTTGCGGACGGCAGCGAAGCGAAAGAACCCGTACCAGTCGACCTCGAACCAGTCGAGGTACAGGTTCCGCTCCGAATCGTCCCTGCTGAGGTACGAAACGTAGCGATTGCCGTTCGGGTTCTGCCAGACGGAACCAAGAGCAACCACGGGGAATTCCCGCTGGAGCTCGGGGTACATCTGACCGAGCGCGAGAAGCTCGTGAAGCTCGGCGGGCCTCATGCCCATCTTGTCGAGTTCCTTGAGCGCGTCGTCTGTCGAGACGGAACGGTTGAGGTGGATCAACTCCACCACGACCTGCTTCTTCCCCTTCTTCTTGGTGGGAAAGTTGCGAGATGTGATGTAGTCGTTCACCCAGTCGTACCGACCGGCCTTCACCATGGCTTCGACCGAGAGGCCGTAGTCCACAGTGATGGGGTAGGTAGCAGAGGCCGCGCTGTCCATCAAACCCTCGATGAGACGCTGGAGCCCCTGGTGAAGACGAGCCGGATCGAACGGGTAACCACCGGGTTGGTGGATCTGCCGCATGATCTCGGCAATCTGTCGCATCAGCGACTCGTACAGACCGCCGGTGACCTTGATAGCCATGACGATTCTCCTTTTCTTGTTGAGCTGCCCTGTTGCAGCTTTTATGGGACAAGAGATTATCCAATAAAAGCTGCAACAGATATATGCAAGTAGCGAAGTTAAGGTACGATCTTCTACAGTGTGTAGAATATCACATTAATGATTATTTGTCAACTATCTGATACTTTTTCCTAGAGATCGGAGATTATGTGGTAAGGGTACAGTTGCGAAGTAATCCACAGTTTCCACAAGTTATTCGGCAATGGCATATCCATTGCCGTTTACCTTCCGTATTAAGGCATTTTGCACAGTTTCCTAACAGTTTTATTGACTAATTAGTATATACGTGGTCTTTTTCACAGCTTCTTCACAATTGCGAAGAACCGGGTTGGCGCTTAAACACTAGGTTTTTGTCGATTTTGGAGATTTCGACTTTTCACGTTTTACAAGGTTGTCGGAAAATTTAGGATTTTTAGCATAATATCCATTCTTGTGCAGGCGACAAATAAGTCCGTAGCCGTCCGCAACCAGTGGATCGTCCCCCATTCTCTCTATCCATTGCTTAAATTGGATCGCTTTTCCGCCCACAAGTTGTCCATAGAAATATGGAACTACTATGTTTTTAATAGCTCCGTACCCCCTAACTATTAGAAGGGCTTTTTTAGCCCGATTATAACCATCTTTATCCTTAGATTTATAGATATATATCTTATTCTCTAAGCCCATTTGTTTTTTGACTAGCTCTAATAGATTTCTATTGTCTTCGTGCATGTTTATTGAGAACGTAGGAACCCTGGTTTGAATAACCGTTTTGTTGGCCAATTTCCTTGTTCTGGTAGAAAAAGTGAATCTTCCTTCGCTTTCAACGATGCCAAGAACATATTCTTTTGTTATTTTTTCTCGTTTTTGCATATGTTATGTAAAACGATAAACATCCTCTCCCATTTATAGTGGTGTTATACAGTATAACACCACTATAAATAAGATATAATTATTGAAGAGGTGACACCCCTTTATTATCTTCTATGTCTAAACTATGTCTAAACATATAGGGTTGGGAAGATTAGGCGAGAACATTGCTGTCCATTATCTTGAAAAAGAGGGGCATAGGATAATTGAACGGAATTATAGAAAGAGATATGGAGAATTAGACGTCGTTGCTTTAGCGCCCGACAAAACGCTTGTTTTCGTAGAAGTGAAAACGGTTTCGGGACCAGAGCCAAGAATCGCGGGCGAAGACCAAATGACGACCTCAAAACTTAAGAAATTGCGACGGATGGCTGAAATATATGCAAACAACGAGAAAGATTTATCAAATAGGAGTTGGAGAATAGATCTAATAACGATTACGACAGAGGGTAAAGAGGCGAGGGTTCGACATTATAAGAATATATAGTCAAAAGGTTGACTCCTGGACAAACTAACTCCATACTTATCTACCGATGCCAAACACAAAATCAGCCAAAAAGGCGTTAAGACAGAGCGAGAGAAAAAGAGTCATTAATCTCCAAAAGAAAAGGGGGCTTTTAAAAACGCTTAAGGATTACAGAAAATCTATAGAGGAAGGAGATAAAGAGGGAGCTCTCAAAAAATTACCGACTGTATATAAAATTCTAGACAAGGCAGCTAAGACAAATCTCATTAAGAAGAACAAGGCGAGCCGACTGAAGTCGCGCTTAACTAAAAAGTTAACTAATTCCAATCAAGCTCCACAAGCTCCGATAGAAATCACCCCAGAGATAACCCTTACCACTCCAGAGGATTAAACTGTAGCCCTAAAGCTACAGCTACGAGTGCTTCGTCGTAGTCCAATCGTCCCGCTCGGGCAGCTGCGTTATAGTCGGCGTACATATTTGCTTCTGCCTGGCTTCTCAATTGAAATGCGAGTCCATTAAATATCCTCTCTGCTTCCAATCTGTTAATGCTCATCAAGTTCTCGAGAGCAACCACCTTCTGAGGCGGACCACTCCACCCCTTAATTGTGTTTATAGCGTTAAAATAGCTAATCTTCTCTTCTTTTATGCCCACAACCTTCTTGGAAGTAAGGGCCAGGCATTCTAGCTCTGTTGATATGCGCCAAGAATTCGAACCAAAAGATTCTTTAATAAGATTTTTATCATTAATGTTTATTTTAAGCCCCAAGTTAGTCGCTTCTTTATCTATAAACCTATCGAGCGCCAGTCCTTCGAGCTCTTGATATTCCTCAAATTTATTAGGGCTTTGGATCAAAAATTTAAAAGTGGCTGTAAACTTTTTTCGGGTATTGATAATAATGTTGGTGTCTTTGTCTTCTGTGTATTTCTTCAAGATTTTTTTAAGCCCTCTTGTGTCCACGTTCTCAAATGGATTATCTAGAACCACCAGCTTCTTGGAACTAAACATAGAGGGAGTGCCTAAAAATCTCTCCGGTGGTCCGAGGTCTTCGTTCGTTTCCAAATCAAAACGTTCGTGAGAAATGGCGCCCCTTTTTTCAATAAACAAGTTAACTAGTTCGTTGAGCTTTTTAATTCGCCTATAAGAGTCGGGCCCATAAAGGGTAATTATCATGCTTGAATTATAGACGTTTGGAATGTCTTGTTCTATTCAGAGGATGTCCCCAGCCCTATCTCTTTTGGCACTTGGGACAAAAATGAGCGCTTCTTTGTCCTAAAACGATTTTCTTAATGGGAATACCGCACCTACGACAGGGTTCGCCGGTTCTTCTGTATACTAAAACTTCTCCGCCGTACCTGCCGGACTTGCCAGCTGTATCTCTATAGTCGCCAACGGATGTTCCGCGCAACCTAACTGCTTTTTTCAATATCTTTTTGGTATTCGCAAGAATTTTTTTAAGCTCGCTGTCTTTTAAGGTCTTCGCAGAGCGAGCAGGGTGCACTTTTGAGCTCCATAAAATATTGTCTGCATATATATTGCCGATACCCGCTATCACAGAGGGGTCCATAAGAACTTGTTTAATACTTTTTTTCCTACGCTTAATGACGGCTTTAAAATTATCGAGTGTAAGTTCAGGATCTAGGGCATCTGTGCCCAACGCCCTAATTCCCGAAAGAGATAAAACGTCTTTTTCTTTGCCAAAATCTATTCTGGCAAATTTACGCATATCAGAAAGGGCTATCATCTTTCCACTTTTTAAATAAAAAATAGCGTGGATATATTGGTTGACCCTGTCGTCTTGATGGCCGGGGATTAGATTCTTTACGCTCCACCCTGTTCTCTTTTTGGTCACCTTCCATTTTCCAACCATTAAATGCCCCGTCATCTTTTGGTGTAAAGATAAAATTGTGTTTCCCGAGAAATAAAAAAGGATGTTTTTACCCCGCCTAACAATTTTTTCTATTTTTAAACCCCTTATTTCTTTTTTAAAACGAGTAAGGTTGGTGTTCTTTAAAAGCTTTGGCCAGTCCGTCCAAAAATCAACAACGGTTTCGTCAATAATCTTGCGATTAAGATCGTTGACTATAGTTTGAACTTCGGGCAACTCGGGCATGGCTTCTAAATGAAGCGCATTTCGGCTTTGGGTATCAAGTTGGGGTCCGTAGGGAGAGTGAAATAAAAGGTAGTGCCTCTACCAAGGGTGGACTCCACCCAAATACTCCCTCCGTGTTGTTCAATAATGTTTTTGGTGATGTAGAGTCCTAATCCAGAACCATCGGCCTTAATCTTTCTTGCATTGCTAGCTCTAAAGAATTTTCCAAAAATGTTTTCTATCTCGGAAGGCGAAATGCCTACGCCCGTATCTTTAACGCTAACTTGAACATATGGCTTGTCTTTAACCGGCCTCAGGGCTACGGTGACCGACCCTTCTTTCGAATTGTATTTCATGCCGTTATCTAAGAGATTGGATAGGGCTATGCCTAGCTTGCTCGCATCAATATTAACCTCGAGCTTTTCGTATCCTCCTTTGTCGAAGTAAAGTTTAAGTCCATATTTTTTAGCAACTACTTGCGCGTTAGCTAAGATCTCCTCTATGAATTTTATAAAGTCCATTGTTTTGTGCTCATAGCCAAATCTGCCTTCTTCAATCTCAGTAGTGTTTAAAAGGTCGTTAACTGTCTTTAATAGGTTGGTGGCGGCCGTAAAGCCATTTTGGGCTAGTGTTCTATCGGCTTCGTTTAATTTCTCGTTTCTGGAAAGTCCTTCGAGTGTCCAATTTATGGCGGTGAGTGGCGTTCTAAGTTGATGAGCGGCCACCGATATAAAATCCGACTTAGATTTTATAAGCTGAATCTCCCTAGTTCTATCCTTGACGACTTTAACAAACCCCAAAAGAACCCCGTCTTTATCTATAATCCTATCCGTTGAAACGCGTATTTCTTTTTGAGGATTGGTAAAAGTTATATCTACAATTTGTGGAAATTGATCCGGCTCCGATTGAGTTACAACCGCTGGCGCCAAAGAAGGAAATAGAGTTTGTGTTAAAAGCCGAAGGGTGGGCTCACTAGCCCTCTCTGGGCCGATAATCTGCCCCACAACCTGTGGTTTGGTTAGTTTAAATATTCTCTCGGCTGAACTATTAAAAAGAAGTATTTTAAAGTTGTTGTCGTATGCAATAACGGCGTCTTCTAGATTGGTAACGATGCTCTCTAGTCGACCGTAGGATATATTTTTGTCTAAATTTTTAGTTGCCAGCTTATATGACTTGTAAGAAAAGAAGAGCCCAAAGACAAACATTATAAGAGATATGCCAGACGTCTCCACAACTCCGTCGGTAAAGAGAGCAATCAATGCCACCGACAAAGCAACGCACCAAAACATCCAGGCAACCACCATCTCTGGAAGTTTAGCTTTATAAATAATACTTTTAAGATCTTTTGGAGGGAGCATTCTATAACCTAATTATATGGAGTTTAGAAGAGTTTTCCTATTTTACTGCTCTCTCTTTCCTTGTCTGGGATAATTCTTTTTAGAATCGTTTTAAATCCTAAGCCCTCCAGATATTCATGAAGCTTTCTGTCTTCTAAAAAAGTGTTTGTTTTTAATTCGTCTATTTTATTAGGAGTTGGCGCCTCTTTAGAAATAACGGCGAGTTCTTTAGAAAGAAAGGCCTGTTCTTTATTTTGTTCTAGTTTATCAACAAGAGTAGATGAATCGGCGTGAATGTCTTCTAGTTTTTTGTATATGGTCTCTATGTCTTTGTATTTTTGAAGCAGATTAGATGCTGTTTTAGGACCAATTCCTGGGACGCCTGGAATGTTGTCTGATTTATCTCCAACTAGGCCTTTGTAGTCGGCCATTTGTTCGGGTTTAATGCCGTATTTTTCGAAAACTTCTTGGGTATTATATATCTTAGTTTCACTAATGCCCCTTTTGGGCACTTCGGCCACCACCCTGTCTCCCCTAACAAGCTGGAGGGTGTCTAGGTCTCCCGATAAAATAATCGTTTTATCTACTTCGGAATGGAATTTATCTGCCAGGGTCGCTAAAATGTCGTCCGCCTCAAAACCAGGCGCTTCCAGTGTTTGGATGCCAAATTTTTGAAGCATGTTTTTGGCTTCGTGTAATTGAGGAATTAAGTCGTCTGGGGTTGGGGGACGGGTGGCTTTATAGTCGTCATATTTTTCTTTACGAAAAGTCGGTTCGGGCCTATCAAAAGCAGCGGCGGCATATAGTGGGGCCCCGTCCTTAAGAAGCTTTATTAAAATACTAGCCAAACCATAAAGGGCGCCCGTTGGTCTTCCGCTCGGACCGGTAAGCGGGGGAAGGGCGTGATAGGCCCTGTAAATAATAGAGTTAGCGTCTATTAAGAGTAATTCTTCTTTCTGTTTCTCCTTTTCCATGCTTAAACCTTATCCAAATAGCGTCCTTTGGTAAAACTTGTTTTATTTTATCTGCCCATTCGACCACTAATATATTATTGTTCGATATGGCGCCTATCCAGCCGAGGCCTATCAAATCGACTGGCTTAATACGATAGGCGTCAATATGGTAAACGTTTGCAAAACTAGTGCTGGGTGGAAGCTTAAACCTTTTTTGTATAACAAAGGTTGGACTCAAAATGCGTTTTTTGATTCCTAGTGCTTTTATGAAGCTTTGTGTAAAAGTGGTTTTCCCCGAACCTAAATCTCCAACAAGCGCCAATACAACACTACTTTTGCTTTTTCTTTTTAGAATTTCTTCCGCTAATTCTTTGGCCAGTTGAGTCGTTTCTTTTGTGTTCTTTGTAAGATAATCTTTATTCATTTTTCCTAAAAATATTTATAGATAAATAAACAAAAAGGGTAGAGGCCATTGCTGCCACTAGTAGCCCTAATTCGATTGGTCCCAATACGTCTTTGTTTAAAATGTTTTTGTTCAAAACTCCTGTCTCTGCAATGTTAGCAAGGGCATTTGTGTTCTGGGGCTCTCGTGTCTCTGTTAATGTCTTGTTTAAAAGAATTTCTCCCTCTTCTACGGGTCCGTATTCTAACGTATCTATTAACGACCCTTGTTTGTCATATAGAAAAAGCGTGTCTCCGTCGTTGTTGAGGCTTATCTCCGTAAAGGCGTGTCCAAGCTCGACTATTTCTCCGGGTTCAATTTCTCCGACCGCAGATAAATCAAACACCTTTTTTGATCCATCTTCTATTCTCCAGCCGAGAAGATTCTCTAAAGACCCGCCTTCGTTTAACAACCTAATCCATTCTTGACCACTATCTTTGCCAATCGGGTTTGGTAGAACGCTTTCTATGTAAACCATTAAATCAACTTTCTTGGTGGTTTGAGCCCGAGATGCTCAAAAGCAGCGAGCTCAACCACTCTGCCGGCTGGCGTCCTCTTAATAAATCCTAATTTCATAAGATACGGCTCATAAACCTCTTCGATAGTAGCCGCCTCCTCTCCAATGGCCGCCGCTATTGTCTTAACTCCTACTGGACCGCCTCCAAACTTTTCTATAATTGTTTTCAAGAAGTTTCGATCGTGTGTCTCTAGGCCAAGCTCATCCACGTCTAAAAACGCTAGCGTCTCTTTGGCGACCCCCTCCGTAACTCGCTTGTGTTTTTTTACGGCTATGTAGTCCCTTGTTCTTCTTAAGAGGCGGTTGGCGACCCTGGGGGTGTTGCGTGATGCCTTAGCTAAAACAGATGCGGCATCGGCGTCTATATCAATGCCAAGTATCTTGGCAGATCTTTTGACAATTTTTTCTATATCTTCTTGAGTGTAATATTCCAATCTAAAAGTTGCTCCAAAGCGTGAACGTAGGGGAGCGGATAAAAGATTGACCCTAGTAGTCGCCGCCAACAAGCTAAAAGGGGGGAGATCTAAAGAAATAGTCCTGGCGCCAGTTCCCTTACCTATAACTATATTTAACTTTCTGCTCTCCATGGCCGGATAAAGAATTTCCTCTATCAACTTATTTAATCGATGAGCTTCGTCTATAAAAAGAACCTCCCCCTCTTCTAGATTGCTTAAAATGGCTGCTAGGTCTCCCACTTTCTCAATGGCTGGTCCAGACGTGGTTTTAACGGTCGCCCCCATTTCTCTAGCAATTAATCTTGCAAGAGTGGTCTTCCCAAGACCCGCCTGGCCATAAAGAAGAATGTGGTCAACCGGTTCTTTGCGAATCCTAGCTGCATCAATAATGACTCTAGCGTTTTTCTTAACCTGCTCTTGACCAACGTACTCATCCCATTTTTGAGGGCGCAGAACAACGTCGATTGCCTGATCGTCGTTGTTTGGCTCTTCGATATTCTTTTTTAACTCTTCTGTTGACAAACCTATGAAAATATGTTAGTTTCGTGGCGTGGGACTAGAGGCCTGCGGGCACCGAGTCTATTTTGGAATATGGACGTTTCGGCTTAGGCGGGAGCGATCCCCTGAACAGACCCTATAATTCCCTTTTTGGGAGCCCATTTTGCCCGCAGACCTTTAGTCCTCCTTTTTATTCTACAGAGAGTGGAGGCCATTTAATAGGGCCGGTTGCTTTCTCTACTTCTTCTAGGGTGGTGATGCCCTGCATGGCTTTGATAATGCCGTCCTCTTGTATATACACCATGCCTTTTTGGCGAGCGTAATTTTGAATCTTCGCCTCGCCGGATTTTTGACTGATGATTTCTTCGAAGGTCTCGTCTAATAAAAGAAGCTCAAAAATTCCTGTTCTACCCCTATATCCATCCTCGCAGGCCTCACAATTATTCTTTAAATATAATCTGGGCTTTATTTTTTTATCCACGCTCCCTTCGGGCAATCCTTCTAAAAGTTTTTGCAACTTGAGGATTGTCTCTTCATCCATAGGGGCAGGTTTTTTACATTTTTCACAAAGTTTTCTGACCAATCTTTGGGCAATAATTAAATTAGTGGCGGGAGCTATGCTGTCTGTCTTAACCCCTAAGTCCACTAAGCGGGGGATTGCTCCGGCAGCGTTGTTTGTATGAAGGGTCGAGAAAACCAAGTGCCCTGTTAGAGCCGCATCTATGGCTGTATTAGCTGTTTCTTTGTCGCGTATTTCCCCCACTAAGATGTTGTCTGGATCTTGACGCAATATAGAACGCAGGCCCGCCGCAAAGGTATATCCCTCTTTGGGATTGGCCTGGGTCTGTTCTATTCCTTCTAGATGGTATTCGACCGGATCTTCGATAGTAATGGTTTTCGATTGGGGGGAGCTCTTAATTTTTAAAAGGGTGTAAAGGGTAGTGGTTTTCCCAGAGCCAGTAGGGCCTGTTACCAAAATCATGCCGTTGGGCTTCTTAATAGATATCATTAAGTTTTTTTCGTCGCTCTCTCTTAATCCAAGGTCTTTGAGGCCCAATCTTATATTTTCTGGATCGAGAACCCTCAAGACAGCGGATTCGCCGTATTCGGCTGGTATGATAGAAACCCTTGCTTCGATATCTCCACCCTTTCTCCTGATAGTAAATCTGCCATCCTGAGCCTCGTCTTTAATATTTAACCTAAGATTTGCCAGAAGTTTTATTCTGCCAATTAGTCGGCTCTGTATATCTTTGGGTATTCTGCCAATTTCATATAGAGTTCCGTCTATTCTGTATCTCAAAACGGCCTCTTTGTTTTCGGCCTCTAGGTGAATATCTGATGCGCCCAAAACAACTGCGTCGGCTAGAACCTTAACTAAGGCGTCCGTTGTCTGTGTGTCCGAATCGATTTGGGCCATGTCTTCAACCGCTTGGGCGGTTGATTTAATATTCGTTTTTGATTCTAAAACGCCCTCTTCTAGTCGAATTTCGGAAACAATCTCCACTCTTTCTTCTGCCCTGACAGAGGCATAATTTCCCCACGCTTCTTCGATGCTACTAAGAGACGCTATATAAATGACGGGCTTCAACTTCGTTTCTTCTAATATTAAAGACAGCTTGCCAAATTCGTTACTCTTGGAGGTAAAAGTGGCGACGGCCATTCTCTTCTTGGTCCTATCGAACGTTACGGCTTTTGCACTCTTGGCCATGCCTTCGGAGACAAGCTCTAGGGCGGTTTTGTCTATGGCTTGGGCGCGAAGATCTATGTAGGGATATCCCTCCTCTTTTGCTCGTCTTTTTGCGTCCCGCTCTTCGGCGTCTCTTTGAATGCTTTTAAGCTTACCCCCTATAGAATCTTGGCTAAATTTCATTTTCTATCTCTATAATAATTTTGGGAGGGGTAAATTGCAAAAGACGTGCAGCAGTAATACTCTTAATTTTATGTCAGGTCACAATAAATGGACGCAAATAAAACATAAAAAGGCTAAGGTCGATCAGGGCAAAAGCAAACTTTTTTCCAAACTGGCTCAAAACATATCAATTGCAGCCAAAGAGGGAATTGACCCCAAGTTTAATCCTTCTCTTAGAAACGCTATCGATCAGGCAAAACATCAAAATATGCCCCATGCCAACATTGAACGAGCCATTAAGAGGGCTAGCGAGATTGGCCCTTTAGAGAACTTGGTTATAGAGGTTTATGGACCAGAGGGAGTTGGTGTTTTGATAGAGGTGATGACCGACAGTCGTAATCGTAGCATTGCAGAAATTAGGGCTGTCTTGAAAAAGCATGGTTTAAAAATGGCGGAGCCGGGTAGTTTGATGTGGGCTTTTGAAAAAAGCGCCGAGGGCTACATCGTTAAGTTTAAAAACCGCGTTTCGAGTGAAGCGCGAGCCATTGTTGGGGCATTTCTTGAAGAGGTTGAAGAAAGAGAAGATGTAGTCGGCGCATATTCTTCTCTCCCGGAATGAAGGTTTTGGGTATAGATCCAGGGACAACCCGTATTGGCTACGGCCTGGTTGAAAAAAATAAATCTCTTAATCTTTTAGATTATGGATTAATCAGTGGGCAGGGCATGTCGTCTGGAGAGCGACTTATCCACTTAGAAAAAGAGTTAGGGGCGGTTATTAAAAGGACTCGTCCCGATTTGGTCTGTGTTGAAAAGCTGTTTTTTACAAAAAACAAGAAGACCGCCCTTTCCGTCTCGGAGGCGCGCGGAGTTATTATGCTGACCGTTGGGCGTATGGGCATAGAGGCGATGGAGCTGACGCCGAATGAGATTAAATCAATTGTGGTTGGAGATGGTGGGGCTACAAAAGACCAAGTTCAAAAGGTTGCCTGCGTGACGTTGGGGGTGGATTCTATATCGGGCCCGGACGACGTGTCAGATGCGGTGGCAATAGCGCTTGCGGGTCTTTTTCAGAAGAGTTTTGGAACGTCTTGACAGCGCACTTTCTTTGAATATACTTTCGCTAGCTTAAGAACTTCTTATAGGAGCTCTTAAGGACCAAAGGTCGTTCCAAGATATAAGAAACACATATGGATTTCGAAGAAAAAGTTCTTCTTCAGGACGACGACGGCTTTGGCCCCGACGTCGACGAGGACGATGATGATGTAGCCGAGGGGGACGTGGAAGAAGACGAAGACGAAGACGAAGACGACTTGGACGAAGACGAAGAAATGTAATAACAAAGCCGCCCTATTAAAAAGGGGCGGCTTTGCTTTAAAATAAAGATATGCTTAAAAATATGTTTCTAAACGAGCGTTTGAGAAAAATTAGCGTTTTGGGGTCGGCTTCTATAATCTTATCTATTCTTTATTTAGGTTTTATATATTTCACCACTAATCTGCCGGAATCCGGCCAAATAGAAAGCTTTAATATAGCCGAATCTACTAAGCTATATGATCGTGAAGGAAAAATTCTTTTTTACGAGATATACAAAGAAGAGAAAAGAACGGTTGTGCCGGCTGAAGAAATCCCAGACGTTTTGAGAAGAGCAACTCTGGCTATAGAGGACTCTTCTTTTTATTACCACGGCGCTTTTGATTTGCGAGGCATTGTTAGGGCGTTTTTCATAAACATTGTTAGGGGGCGCCTAGATCAGGGAGGGTCAACCATCACCCAACAATTGGCTAGAAACACCTTTTTATCTGCCGAGAAAACAATTACGCGCAAACTAAGAGAAGCCGTGCTTGCTATTAAGCTGGAACGCGCTTTTTCAAAGGAACAAATTCTAGACCTCTATCTTAACCAAGTTCCATATGGTCCTAATATTTATGGTGTTGAGGGGGCGTCGCGGGCATATTTTGGCAAACCGGTGTCCGAAGTTGATTTGAACGAGGCGGCTGTTTTGGCGGCTCTACCACAAGCGCCGAGTTATTATTCTCCTTGGGGAAGCCATAGGGACGATCTTAAAAGGCGCAAAAACCTGGTCTTAGAAAGCATGTTGGGTCTCGGCTATATCGACGAGGGCGAGCGCTCCGGGGCTGGCGAAGATTTGCCGGAGATTGAGCCACGCTCTGAAATGGGTATTTCTGCTCCTCATTTTGCAATTGCTGTTCAGGAATATTTGCGCGACAAGTATGGCGAGGACGCTTTGCGAACGGGGGGACTGAAGGTAACTACCACTCTTAATTGGGATATGCAACAAATTGCCGAAAAGGCGGTTGAAAAAGGTGTTCTTAGAAACAAAGAACTTTATGCCGGTCATAACGGCGCGCTGTTGGCCATGGACCCGAAAACCGGCCAAGTGTTGGCAATGGTCGGCTCTAGGGATTATTTTGCAGAATCCGAACCGGAGGGGTGTCGAGAGGGCGTTGATTGTGCTTTTGAAGGAAACTTCAACGTAGCTTTGCAGGCCCTACGTCAGCCGGGGTCAGCATTTAAACCCTTTGCCTATCTTTCCGCTTTTAAACAGGGACTAACGCCCGATACTATTGTCTGGGACGTGCCCACCGAATTCTCAGTCAACTGTCCACCTAATTGCTATAATCCCAAGAACTTCGACCTTGTCTTTCGCGGACCAGTACCGTTGAAACAAGGCCTTGCTCAATCTATCAACGTGCCCTCGGTTAAGGCCCTTTACTTAGGGGGGTTAAATAATGCAATCGGGGTTGCCGAAGATTTTGGGATTACGACTTTTAAAGATCCTGAGCGCTTTGGTCTGTCTCTTGTTTTGGGCGGAGGAGAAGTAAAAATGGTGGAGCTCCTGACTGCCTATTCTGTTCTGGCCAACGACGGGGCGCTCCACGAGCCAACGCTAATTTTGAAGATAGAGGATGCAAAAGGAAGGGTTCTGGAAGAATATAAAGATCGGGGGCGACAAGTTGTCGATTCTCAATATCCACGAATTATCAACCAAATTCTTTCGGACGTCGGTCTCCGCTCCGGGCTTTTTACAGCAAGTTTGCCCTTAACCCAAGTGTCCGGCTATCAGGTTGCACTTAAAACAGGTACTACAAACGATTATGTAGACGCTTGGAGTATTGGCTACACCCCCAACTTGGTTGCTGGTGTTTGGGCCGGTAACAACAATCGCAATGCGTTGGGCGCTAGGGGAAGCAGTTTGTTGGCTGCTATTCCTATGTGGCACGATTTTATGTCGCAGGCCCAGCCGCTTCTGCCATCGGAGACGTTTCCGACGCCAGAACCAATGCTCTCGGACAACCCCGTATTGTCTGGAAAGCTCGTAAAGGGAGAGTTCCATAACATACTTTATTACTTGGGCAGGACTGGGGATTCTCAATACGCTAATTGGGAAGCCGGTGTCAGGGGGTGGCTAAGCGTTAATGGAGAGGGATCTATTAAGATACCCGCGGTGTCGGAGCTCTCTCAAGACAAAGACACAAACGAAACAAGCATTATCTTTGTTTCTCCACAAAATGGCGACGAGGTCGCGAACATCTTTACGCTTGTAGTAGAGGTTGGGTCGTCGAGAGACGTTGAGGGGATTAAGGTCTACGTTGACGACGTTTTGATTAAATCCAAGTCAGGAAATTTGGGCAAGAACGTCCGCCTGGAAGAGGAGGTGGAACTAAAAGGCGCGTCGCTTCAAAGAGCCCTTCTTGTGGAGGTCTTGAACGAAGACGGGAGCAAAGCCCGTAAGGAAATTATCGTTTATAGATAGGCGTCTTTTTGGGCTAGGCCCTTATGGGCATTAATATGTAGTAATAGGATCCGCTCTCGGGGGACTTGACCAAGGTTGGCCTCTCTTCTCCGTTTATTCCCAAGGATACGTTCTTAGAGCGTTCATTGCGTATGCCGTCTAGAAGGTATTGCCAATTAAAAACTGTCTCTGTGTCGGGTCCGTTTATCTTGGCTGGGATAATATATTTATTTTTACCTACTCCGCTGTCGCTAGCAGATAGTTCTAGCATTTTCTTTGACCCTGTTTTTAGCACCACCTCGTTACTTCTTCCAGAGAACGAGCCCGTCAACTTGAGGCCGTTTATCAAATCGTCTCTCTCTACCAGAACCTCCGTTTCTATTTCCTTAGGAACAATCGCTTGGTAGTCCGGAAATTTGCCTTCGATAACCCTTGTTATTAGTTCCACACCCTCTGCCTCAAAAAGAGCTTGTGTCTCGTCCGTATAGAGGGTGATAAATCCTTTCTCTGGAGCAACTCTGGGGAGTTCTTGTGCGGCTTTGAGGGGGATGGTGGTATCTGACCCCTTCTCAAACGTGCTCTTGATTTGTTCACCTGATATTCTGGCCTCTGCTAGTCGAAAACTGTCGGTGGCTACTATCTTTAGAAGCGACGGCTCTATGGAAAAAAGCACCCCGCTTATCTCCGGCCTTAAGTCCGAAATTTCGGCCGCTAAAGATGTCTTAGAAAGAGCTTCTTTGAGGGTCGTGCTTTCTATCTCCAGCTTCTCTTTCTTACTTTTAATGGTCGGAATTATGGGAAACTCTTTCTCGTCCGTGCCTTGAATAGACGCTTCGTAGTTGTCCGTCTTGACGATGAGGTTGCCCGCCTTTGCTTCGAGGTTTACTCTTTCTGTTGATATATTGTTCACCATGCCAGCCAAAATAGCATAAGGGACGACCAAAGATCCTTCTTCTATTATCTTGCCAAAAACGGTTTTCGTAAGAGCTAATTCTAGATTGGTCGCAGACATCTTGATTTGACTACCAGATGCCTTTATCAAAACGCTACTTAGTACTGGCAGGTTCGTGTTGGATCCAACAGCTCTGCCCACAGCATCAAGACCATTTTTGAGACTTTCTTTTAAGATAATTATTTTCATTTATTTATTTATTAAATAGTAGTAGTGGCTGTGGATTTGTGGACAAGTCGAAAGGTATCCGCTCTGACAGAAGGGAAAGCGCACCTAAGAAGTTTTTATAAACTGTGAGCGTGGGTGTTATAAAAAACCTCCTTGCTCCACTCTTTAACAGTAAGTAATTTTTTTTACAGAAGCTAGTCATAGGAAATAAACAACATTTACTCAAACTTATTAACATCCTCTTTGATTAACAATATCTTTCGACTAAGCTCCGGATTTTTCTCCACGCTGTCCGCAATTTTCTTGTAAGCATAAATGGCCGTTGTGTGGTCTCTTTTACCCACTCTGCTGGCAATGTCTGGATAGGACATGCTTAAAAGCTCCCTTAAAAGATACATGCAGATTTGGCGAGGCTCGACAAACTCTTTATTTCTAGATCGCCCGACCATGTCAACCGCCGAAACCTCATAGAACCCAGACACCGCTTTTAGAACTTGGCTGGGAGTTGCTCGCGAAGCAGAGCGATTAGTTACCTCAGAAATAATTTTTTCTGTTGTAGGAATGTCGAGAGGTCTCTTATATGTAATTTGGTGAAAGACGAGCTTGTTAAGAATACCCTCTATTTCACGAATATTTTTTTGAACCCTTTTAGCCACCAAGTCCACAACCCTATCGTCCAGAGACGCCCCTTTTTCTTGGAGTTTTGTTTTGGCGATGGCAAACCTTGCCTCATATTCAGGGTAGCTAATGTCTGCTATCATTCCGCCCTCGAAACGGGAGCGGAGACGGTCTTCTAAGCGGGGAATGGCAGAGGGCGGTCGATCGGAAGATATAATAATCTGCTTGTTGTTTTCGTGAAGAGCATTAAATGTGTGAAAGAATTCCTCTTGAGACGTTTCTTTGCCTCCCAGAAACTGAATATCGTCGATTATAAGAACATCCGCCTCCCTGTACGCCTTTTTAATGTCTTCGGCCCGCCTATTCTTAATAGCCCAGATAACGTCGTTAGTGAACTTTTCCGAAGTAACGTATTTAACCCCCACCTTACCGCCAGAAAGAGTTCGAATTTCGTTGCCCATACCTTGGATAAGGTGCGTTTTTCCAAGGCCAACGCCTCCGTATATAAACAGGGGATTATATTTAGAACCGACATTTTCTATGACTGCTTGAGCGGCCGAGTGGGCTAGCTCATTAAAAGACGCGACAATAAATGTATTCAAATTATATCTAGGATTAAGGCCGGTGGCAGGATCTACGCGCATTTCCTGAAACACTAATTGCCTCTCTTCTTGTTGTTGGCGCGCCTCTCTATGGCGTCTGGAAATAGTTTTTTGAGACAAACTTCCCTCAACTACGAACTCCACGCTTTTAGTTTCGCTGTCGATCGAGCGAATAGATCCTAAAATTAATTTATGATATTTGCTCTCGACCCACTCTTTAGCAAAACTGTTTGGAAGAGCAATCAAGGCGGAGCCGTTGCGGTTCTCGAGCAACTTGCTGTTTCTAAGCCACGTAGAAAAGCTGGGCTTAGATACCTGAATTTCTATTTCGGAGAGAGCGGCTCTCCAAAGCTCGTCCAGGTTGTTGGGTTCTACAAGCTGCTTTTCCATACCCATATATCTTATTGGATGAAACTCGTCCGTCAAACACCCAGCAAAGAGCAAGTATGTGAATTATCTGTGGAGAGAAGAAGCGCCCAATAAAGAGGGATTAACAAAGACAGAACTTTTGGATATAATGATTCGCGTTATGCCAAAGAGAACCTATCAGCCCAAAAAAGGAAAACGTGCAAAGAAACACGGCTTTTTGAAAAGAAGAAGCAGTCCTGGAGGAAAAAACGTTCTTCAAAAAAGAAGAACAAAAGGTAGAAAGAAACTCACCGTTTAAGACCAGCTCGGTGCTTCCTAAAAAAAACAAGCTTAATATCAGCAACTTTCCGCCAAAGGCGGAAGTTGCTTTTAGGGGACAAACGTTTTTAGCCAAAATGGCCACAAACGAAGTTGAGCTTTTTAGATTGGGAGTGTCTTTTTCGGCCGGAAAAGTTAAAAAGGCGGCCACCAGAAACGCCCTTAGAAGAATAATATATAAAGCGTTTTCTTTTGAGGCGCACCAGGAATCTTTAAGGGGCAAGGACTTGCTGATAATAACAACCGCCCCTATCATAAAGCTTAGTCGCGAAACAAGGGTGGGCGTAGAGGAAGACCTGCAAAAGCTGAAGGAGCGATTAATACAAGAAAATAAATGAGAGCCCTCTTCACAGAAATTTTATACAGACCTCTTTTTAATGCCTTAGCATGGTTATACCAAAACGTTGCTTTTCAAGACCTAGGTGTTGCTATTATTCTTTTTACCTTAGCGGTGAGGTTTTTACTGTTTCCTCTTTTCCACAAAACAGTTAAGCACCAACGTATTACTCAAAATCTTCAGCCGGAGATAAAAAAAATCCAGAAAAAACATAAAGACGATAAGGAGAAACAGGCAAAAGAAATAATAGAGCTATATGGCAGACACAAAATAAATCCCCTTACGCCGATACTGGTCCTCCTTATACAGCTCCCCATCATTTTTGCTGTATATAGAATTTTCATTAATGGTTTTGAAAACGGAGCCCTAGACCTTCTGTACCCGTTTATTCAACTTCCCGAAGTGCCCAGCCACGATTTTTTAGGAATTATTCAAGACCTAACAATTCCAAGCTTAGCTGTAGCCATTATGGCTGCCATAGCTCAATACTTTCAGGGCAAAACTGCTTTTTCTAGAAAGGGTGCCGGAAGAAGTAAGGCGAGCGATTCACCCGCAGAAAAGATAGGCAAACGAATGGTATTGTTTATGCCCGTCTTTACCCTCTTAATTTTGACTAGCTTGCCGGCGGCCATAGGGCTATACTGGCTAACCACTACAATATTCTCTATATTTCAACAGGCAATAGTAGATAAATCTATGGAAGCAGAGAAACAAAAGACACCACTTGTTAATGATGGAAGAAATAAAGAACAAAATTCAGAAAGCGCTTGATGTAGTTGGTTTCGACAGCTTGCGTATAGAAACAGACGAAAAAGAGGAAAAGATTACTATTGTTATTAGAGACAGGGTTGTTTCTCCAACAAGAACTCCAGAGCTGGTGAGCTCCATTACCCACCTAGCAAGACAAATTGCTAAAGAGAAACACATCCATATATCCGTGGACGTGAACGACTATCGCAAAGAAAGAGAAACCCTCATAACAAAACTTGCTAGGGCTGCCGCCAAGAAGGCCGCCGTGACGAACGGAGCAGTGCCTTTGCCGGCTATGAATGCATACGAAAGGAGGTTGGTCCATACGGAGCTATCTATGAATCCAAATGTTCATACGGAAAGTGAAGGAGAAGACAAAGAAAGGCACGTCGTTGTTAATCCAGCAGACAACTAGGCAGCACGACGCAACCCATCAAGAGCGTTTTTTGCTCGGTCGTTCATTTGAACAACCTTGCTTTTTTTCTCCTGCTCTTCTTGGTCCTCTTTTTCAGCTTCTTTGTTCGCGCCCCTGACCGCCATAAACCAAGAGATTGTTCTGATCGGTAAAATTCCAATTCCTGGTATGAGCTCCAAAACGTTGCCAACGGCTTGCTTTTTTTGAGCACTTACATGGACGCCCTTCATGTTTAAATAAATTTGAGTTACGGCAACGATAGATAGCTCTGCTGGAAAAATTAACGACGACCCGTCCATAGTAATTGCCTCTAATAACTCAAGACCGGCTATAGGAATGGTTAAGAGGACCAGCTCAGGCAAACCAATTTTTTTGTCTTTCATGAAAATAAAAACTAATCTTTTTGTTCCAAAACCTCTTCGGGATTAGTGGTTATAAGTTGGTCTTCAAAATAAGACGGAACAATTTGAATAGCAGCGTGTTTAAGACCGGCTATAAAAAGACCCTGACCAATATCCGTCTCTAATAAATAATTTTTCTCAACATCTGTTAAAGAAAACGCTTTGCCGATAGAATCTATCGCGACTGGAGATTGTTTAAGCAAAAGCTGTAAAGAGGAGTTTGTCACAATTGGCCTACCATAGGGTGAGCCCAAGAAATCCTCTACGTCTTGGGTGATGGTAGTAAGCCCCAAATAGTATTTACGAGAACGCTTAGCGAGCCCAAAGAGAAAAGATGCACTATCTTCGTTTTTCATTAACAACCATGCTTCATCTATGACCATAACGCGTTTTTTAAGCTCGGCCCTAATTAAGCTCCAAACAAAATTAAGGATGATATACATTGCAACCGGACGAAGCTCATCTTCTAGGTCTCGAATAGAGAAAACAATCAGACGGTTCTTGATGTCTACATTAGTGGATCTATTGGTAAAGCCGGCGTAGCTACCCTTGGTGAAACGATAAAGGCGTTCCGCCATCTCCTTACCGCCATCTGTGTTTCTCAAAACCGCTTCCAAATCTTCCAAAACAGGCGGAGTTTTGTCCTTAAAATCTTTGTCGGGAGTAATATCTCTAGAGGCGTAGGTGGCCGCTATGGCCTGATCTAAGAGCGCTTCTTCATGCGCCTCAATCTTTCCCAACATTAGCTTCAAAAGGCCCGTCAGGTTCACTACGTGGCTTTTAAGGACCTCGCTGGGCGTCTCATCCTCTGGCACAATGGGTATTTCAAAAGGATTTATGTGGCTATCCGAATCCAGAGAAATCTTAAAGACGCTTCCGCCAATAGCATCGGCCAGGCGCTCATATTCATTTTCGGGATCTACAACAATGACATCTGTTCCGAGCATCAAGCTTCTCAAAACCTCTAGTTTGGCGGCATACGACTTACCCGAACCTGCCTTGGCGAATATAACCATATTGGCATTTTCTAATGAGAAGCGATCAAAGATGATAAGGGTATTATTGTGGCGATTAACGCCGTGCATTACTCCTTCATCAGAGGTGAGGTCAACCGACAGGAATGGGAAAAACGAAGAAACGGGGCCCGAGTTTAGGGGGGTGTGGACCTGAAGTTCGTCCTTAGCAATAGGGGTGGTAGAGTTAAACCCTTTTAGTTGTTCAAATTGAGCTGCCCTAACATTAATAAGCTTGGTGTCGAGAGCTTCGACAACATTGCTTTCTATTTTATTAAGCTCCTTCTCTGTTTCGGCATAAATGGTGATATATATTCCGGTATCAAAGAATTTTTCTTGGGATTGTAAGAGGGAGTCCCGCAGTTCTTCGGCGTCCCTAAAGGCGGTTTCGAGCGTTGGGTTTCGCACAAGCCCTTTTTCTGCTTCGTCTTGAATCTGGGATTCGAGCTGGGCAACTTTTTTTCTAAGATTTCTCAAAACAGTTCCCGTTTGGGTTGGGTGTATAAAAATGGAGACGTCTATAAGTTCGGGCATGTTAATAATAGGAGAGAGCCAGCCCGCAACAAGATAACGAGGATAGTTAAACACAAAAAGGGTGCGGGCGAACATGTTCCCAACCTTGACGCTTTGGGGCCTAACCTCTAACGCTTCGGGAGCTATTATGTTTTCAACCTCTAGAACGCCACCCTCCGCCTGTTTACCGATTTCTTGTCCGCGTTTTTCTATAGCCGATGGATTATAGGTGTTGAAATAAACTTCTAAAAGCTCTTTGTCCTCTAGGGGAACAGCCCTTAGTCCCATTTGTCTAAGGCCATTAACAATTTGCTCTACCCTTAAGGCAAGTTGTTCTAGGTGGGCGGGGTTTGGATTACCGACAACTTGTGTATCTTGATCCCCCTCTTCCTGATCTTTCTTCTTCTTCCCCCCGAAGAGTTTCGAAAAACCGGAAGCAACCTCGCTTACGCTAGTGGGTACGCTGGTGGGCTCATAAGGCACAACCACAAAGAAGCTTTTTTGCATGATGGCGTTCTCGCCAACGAAGGATTCTATAAACGTCCTATATTCTTCCAGCTGGGTTTTAATTAATTGATTTTGTTCCTCCGCCTGTCTTTTCTTGAGCGATTCCAAATATCCCTCCACATTCATTTTTCGAGAGTGAATGTTTGTTTGGAGAGAAAAATCCAAAGAATTGATTAGGTTTTGATAGGCGCCGATAATGCTTTTTTGCTCATCCTCCGATTTAAGGTCGAAGTTAATACCATCAACCATAACGATGCGTCTTATTCCGCCGTTTTTCATAAACACTACCCCGTCTTTGATATCTTTAACGGGAATTAGGTCTTGCGATCTTGCTTTTTGAATTTCTGCCATATCTTACTAGTTTATATTTTATAGTTTGTAGTTTATAGCCCCCACCTATTATCTGTAATCTATTCTCTTTGCGACTTCTCTTTCTCCAGTAATACTTCTAACTGCCTGATATCTTTCGTCCTCTACTTCTCCAAAGGGCTCCTTCTTAGAGGGTAGGGGTTTTTCTCTGTGGGGGATAGCATTTTTAGATGTATTCATCTGTGTCCAAAGATTTTTGACACCACCGAAGTCGGGCTTTTTAATAGAGCGGGATTTTTTGACGGACTGAACTTTGGGCTCGGGAAGGGTGGGCGCATTTTTCTGTTTGGGTTTAAAGACATAGATGCTTGGAGACCAAATGCTTTGAAAAAGAGAAACCAGAAAGTATGTAATGGGGCGTCCATTGAACTTGCCAAAAGCTAAAAAACCAGCGATACCACCCAAAATCGCCGTTATAAAAAGCCAAAGTCCCAGCTCTAAAAAAAACAACAAGATACCCGAGATAGCACCGGCCGCACCGACATAAACAAACTGTCTTAAAGTAAGCGGACCAACTATTCTATCTTCTGTTTCGATGAATTGGGGAACTTGGAACTGAATCATTGAGGCAAATCTTTAAGATTAACCACATTGTTTTTTGGAACTTGCTTCTTTGGAATTTCGGACGTGGGCGAAGAGTTGGGTTTTAACATAGGGGTTTGGGCGAACGGATCGGCCGGAGCTTCGGGTGCGCTGTAGTGTACGACGCGTGCATTTTCTTTACCAACTTTGGCAGTGGTCGGCTCGACCTGAGTCCCAGGGTCCTCGTTTCCTAGTTCGAGTCGAGCGGCGGGAGTTTGTTCTGTATATTCACTACTTTTTTCTGTGTCCGAATAAAAAGATGGTCGCACAAGGTCCCCAACATAGCCGGACCCCTCAACAACAGCTTCGGGCTCTTCGCGCTCATGAATTACAAATGGCGTGGCCGGCGGAGGGGGCGTTTGTGCGGGCGGGGCAGGGGATATCTGTAGTTCGGGGGTTGGGGCTCCTGTTTGCATCTTTTCTTGAGCGGGCTTTGGTCTTACTAGCGGTACGCCTTTTTCAGGAATAGGTGCGACGCCACCCTCGTTTTTGTTGTCGGGATTCATAGATTTATAAAACTCATCAAGTTCTTTGCCGATTGGATCAAACACCCCCTCTTCTATAATATCCCCGACTTCTTCGACTAACTCCTCATCCGCTCCCAATTCTTTCAACTCATTAAGAACAGCACCCCTAAATTCAGCTCTGTTTACGAATCCTAAAAAAACAAGACCGATGATTCTGGCTAAGGCAATTTTTTGATCATCTGTTAGGGGCGCTTCTTTTGATATTCTATCTATCTCTTCGGCGAGGTCTTCTGATATAGCCACCGCCCAAAGCCCATCCGAAACTAGGTGCATCCTTTCTTCAATTTGTTTTTGTGTTAAATCTTGATACATTTTATCTTCTTCTATTTATTCCAAAGCCACGCATAACACCACCTGCTCCTCCTCGCCAGGCCTCGCCAAATACATTAAACGGGCTTCGCCAGGAATCGGCTACTTCTTGAGCGGCCCTATCTACATGAGCCGGGTCGCGATATATATTTTGTAACCTTTGGCCAATATGAGGAGAAACCCTAAGGCGTCTTTGGCTGGAAATTCTACCCCCTGCGTTTTGTAAATCTTGATCTGTTCTGTCTAACCACTGGTTGCCAACTCTTTCTCTGATTGTTCTGTTTCCATTGGCGTCCACTCTCACGTTCCAATTATTCATGCGTTGACCATTTTGACCCACGACAAAGTGTTGTCTTTGTTCTAATCCTCTAGCCCGACCTAACCTTTCGAGACTTCTGCCGACAGCGCTTACGGGCCTGGTGCTAGATGCGCGAAGTCCTCCGCGATACATTAAGGTGTTTAGTACACCACCCCCTCCTTGTTGGTATCTTCTCGCTGCGGCCCCCGCAACCCCACGACCACCAGCACGTATTAAGGGGTCTGCGGCAAGACCAGCCGTTCTCACCCCGAGCCCAACAACCCTAGTGGTAGTGCCGGCCGTCAAACGCGCCATCGCCATAGAGCCCCTAGTGGCTATTTGTTTTGCCCCCTGTTGGGCGGCGTTATAGAACATCTGCGAGCCCTTAACGCCCATTTTGTTGGCCGCAAACAATCCTCCGATGAGAAAACCAAGTACCACCAAAAGTTGTCCCACCGCCGCTCCTGTTATAGCCAAAGAGCTTTTGCCGGCAAATCCAGCCAAATCTTCTGCAGAAGGCGAGTATAGCGGTGTATCAACGGTGGTAGCTAATTTAACTGCCAGGAATAGGAAGAACATCATAACGGGCCCAAAGATTACCCAACGAACAAATTCGGTCCACCACTTACTCCACAAACTCCCGCCACCAAAAGAAGAAATCTTAGGAAATATCCAAGCAATCCAAACGAACGGAAAGACGATAATTAAAATACTAATAGCCACATATCTGACATAAAGAAGGGCTGCTATGGCTAACAAGGATATTACACCCAGAAACACAAAAATTGTTTTAAAGAGAACCTCCGCAAAAGCAATCGTTATCCGATCGAGAGGGGGAAGCTCTTGGTTTATTGCCACATATACTTCCATAAGCTGGTCGCACGGACCCTCGTTCAGATAGTTGATAAACGCCCCTAAATAATCTTCTCCAGACACATCTACGCACCCACTAAAGCGCTCGTTTACTTTTTCAACAAAAGCAGGAGCCAAAACGTTTCCTACAAAGATGGCCTTGGTGCTGGACGTTTCAAATATGTCTCCATTTAGGTCTTTATACGGCGCTCCGCTTGCCCCTAAGGTCTCATCAACCTTGTCTTTAAAACTATCGACTAACCAATCGGGTGCCCTTGTGAATATATAAGTAGCTGCATCACCATCACTTCCAAGGATTTTTTCAAAGATACCTCCGAAAGACAGGCTTGCGTCAATAAAGGACCTAGCCACAGCTTGCTTTTGGGCTTCAGTAACCACCGTGCCCTCCATAAGACCGTCATTATTGTATGCATCCAAAGATTCCTTTATAGCCGTCATTCCCTCTTCTCTAAACAGAAAGTAGTTTTCTATATCAGGCACAGTAATGTCACTGTTGCCCCCCGCTATTTTTGCCATAGCAACCTGTTGTTGAACAGCAGGATTTATATCTATATTAGGATTAAAGGTTCCTCTAAAACTTTCGGGCGTATAGTTGGTGGCTTGGTGCATAAGGTCCGTTAGTCCGTTCGAGGGAACCACGATGAGGTGCATGGTTATGAAATAACTAAATTGGATAAGTATCAGGGTTGCGATGAATTTGGGCGCCTGTTTTTTAACATCAACAATCCAATCGGCTTTAGTGATAACCGCAAAAGCATAGACAATCACCCCAACGATTAAGCCCATATTAGTTATGGTCAACGTGATGTCTAAGCCCTCTTTTATAATCTCGCTTCTGGGAAGTAGCTGGTTTGTTTGAACAGAGGTTTCAACCGCTATACTCGCTAGTTGATAAAAAATTCCAGCGACTATATCTAGCACCCCAGATATAAGCCGCGCAATACCCTCTGCAATATCAGCCGCCATTTGACTCAACTTGCCCCCTATTAGACTTGGCCAATCAAGGGGGTTCCACCACGTTTTAGCTAACGCGTGCTCAACATTGACACCAACAACAAGCAAAACAACCAGCGTTGATAATGCCTTTAAGATATGTTTTCTAAACTCCCTCATTAAATGGGATATTTACATTAATTATACAGCTCTTTGGACCTAGTTGTGTGTGAATAGAATAAAAAGTCGCTTAATTTCCTTAATTGTTAAATCTTGGGGTCGGGCTTTTGGGTTTAAGACAATAGAAAATAGAATTTTTTCCAACTCTTCTTTAGGCAGATTCAACGCCTTAAGGTTATTCAAAACGGTTTTTCTGGGACTTCCAAAAAGGGCTTTAATGAATTTGTAATAGTTGGGGTCAACCAGCTCCTTTCTGGGGACAATTTTCAAAATAGCAGAGTCCACCTTGGGAGATGGCTTAAACGATTTTCTAGATATGTAA
This sequence comes from Candidatus Colwellbacteria bacterium CG10_big_fil_rev_8_21_14_0_10_42_22, assembly GCA_002773725.1. GTDB lineage: Bacteria > Patescibacteriota > Minisyncoccia > UBA6257 > Colwellbacteraceae > 1-14-0-10-42-22. The sequence goes on along the minus strand of PFAH01000007.1, from coordinate 26,564 downwards.
CGAATGATCTTCCCATTACCCCATATACCCACACTAGCCGAGAGCAAGTTCATTTTAGGAGGCGTAGCACAAAGCCGTAGGGCGACCTCCTTTTGGATCGTTAGGGTTATTATGGATGGTTTGTGTTCCAATTCTCCCAATGTGCGAAGGAGGTGACCCGTGATGTAATAAGGGATGTTGCCAATCAGCTTATAGGGCTCGCCCCCTAGTCCCTCAACGACTTTGGGCAACTCTTTAAGGGCGTCGCCTTCAACAACTTCTAGGTTTGCATGATTCTTTAAAAATTCTTTTAAAAAATGGTCTATAAGAGCCCCATCTTTTTCTATAGCGACTAGTTTCTTGGGGCCTTGAGCAAGGATGCGCCTAGTGAGCTCTCCATGTCCCGGACCAATTTCCACCACAACATCTTTCGAGCCAATCTCTAAAACGGAAACAATTCTGTCCAAAGCGCGGGCGTCTTTTAAAAAATTTTGACCCAAATTTTGACGATACTTAATCAAGATATATTTCTTCTTCCTCTAGAGAATCGGCCGTTTTGAACTTCACCAGCTCGGGTGGAATTTCGTATAGAAAGCGAGACGCTAATCCGTAGAAAAAAATATAGAGCACCTTTTTGGCCCTCGTCATAGCCACATACATTAGACGACGTTCCTCTTCTAGTTCTTCTTCCGAGAAATACGAACGATGGTGGGGCAAGAAGCCCTCGTTGGCACCGGCAATATATATGTCGTCAAACTCAAGCCCTTTGGCCAGATGGATAGTCATCATCTTGATAGGCGCATCTCGAGATGTTTTATCAAGTTTATCGTTGGCCTGTAGTAAAGAAACGCGCTCTATAAACTCGGAGAGGGTCTTAAACTCCGAAGCAAAACTAACTAACTCGCGTACGTTTTCTGTCCTATCTTCGGCGTTTTCGTATTTGCGAACAAGATATTCGAAATACGAAGTTGTTTTGAGCACATACCCCACCAGCTCCATCAAATTTAATTCCCTACCCAACACAGGAAGGTCTTGTATAAGTTTTTCGCGTACCGCTTTGAGGAACGTCTTTTCAATCCTTTCCTTGCTAACAATATCTTTAGGGTTAAGAGCGTAGCGTAGGGGTGCTAAGATATCTTTAATTTCTTTTCTTTCATAAAACTTAACTCCCCCATAAACCTCGTAGGGTATGGAATGAAAATTGAGGGCTTGTTCTAGGGCTCGTGATTGAGCATTGGTGCGATAAAGAATAGCGGATTCTCTAAGGCCGTTTGCCAAAATGCGTTCCGCAATATTGTTTGCCTCATCGTCGGGCGTCTGGGCACCAAACACTTGCACGAGCGCCCCCTCTGGGTTTTGGGTCCAAAGCTCTTTTTTGATTTGAAAACGATTATTTTTTATGACGCCGGCGGCGGCGCGAACGATATTTCCTGATGAACGGTAGTTCTCGCCCAAATGAACTATCTTGGCTTTGGGCCAGTCGCGCTCAAAATCCAGAAAGGTTTTAATGTTTGCTCCTCGGAAAGCATAGATTGACTGCTGGTCGTCCCCGACCACGCTTAGGTTTTTATGTTCACCCGCCAAAAGCTTAATTAGTTCGTATTGGACCCTATTAATATCCTGATACTCATCCACCAATACATGGTCAAAACGATTGCGATGTTTTTGTAAAACTGTCAGATTTTCAAGAAATAAACGAACAGTTTTTTCCAACAGATCATCAAAATCAAATGCGTTTTGATCCTTTAGCGCTTTTTCATATTCCAGAAATACCTCTCTTTCTATCTCCGTCAGGGAGAGGGAATCCTTAAGCTCTGTTTTAACTTCGGAAATTTTGTGTTTAAAAAGGGGCGCGGATTTTAGTTTGGCTTCTCCCAAATCAAAGGACTTTAATATTTTTTTGATTACTCGCAGAGAGTCGGCGTCGTCAAATATGACGTAATTTGGAGACCTACCCACCAGATGCGCCTCTTTTCTTAAAATATGAGAACTGAAAGCGTGAAATGTTCCTATAAAAGGTGTTTTTTGATGTGCGTGGGTTTCTTCCAAGATACGCTCGCGCATCTCGCCGGCCGCTTTGTTTGTAAAGGTTATGGCAACAATACGTTCCGGCTTTACGCCGGAGTTTATAAGTTGGATGACCCTTTGGGTGAGGGTGCGAGTTTTGCCCGAGCCCGCTCCAGCCGTTACCAAAAGAGGCCCCTCGCCATAAGAGACGGCTTCAATTTGACTATCGCTTAGGTTCATGGTTTGCGCGGAATACTCGTCTTGATTTTTACGGATTTCAGCTTAATATATAGCTGTTATTCGTAGAATACCACAAAAGCTTCCTCGCCGGTTTAAAGGGATAACCCTGCCGGTGATAATAGTTTTGGGAATAATAATGGCCGATCTGGCCTTTTTTAGGTTGGCAAACCAAGCGCCTCTTCCAGACCCCGAATTTATAGCAAACGATTTGATTGGACAGGCGTACGGAGGGGCATTTCTTGGCGATGCAGGACCAACAACAGAGATAGACCACGAAGGAGCCTACGAGGATTTTGGCGGATTCGTATTAGTCGAAAGAGGGTCTCTCTCGGGGGAAGATAACCCATTTGGCGAATACGAGGCCCGCTCGGACGAATTATTAACATATGTTGTCAAAGACGGTGACACCCTCTCAAGTATTGCCTCTGCCTTTGGCTTGTCTGTTAACAATATTAAATCAGCTAATGACAAAGGCACGAGCTTAATAAAACCTGGCGAAGAGTTAGTTATTTTGCCCGTATCAACTTCCGGATCTGTGGTCAAAAGCACAGAATCCGAAACGCCACCCGCTAATGACGGATACTTTATAAGGCCAGTAGATGGTGGCTGGAACTGGGGACAACTTCACGACACTAGCTACATGCCGGCTGTTGACATTGGAAAGGCGTGTGGATCGCCGATTTATGCCGCTGCTTCCGGTAAGGTTTTGAGAGTAGGAAGCGTTGATTTATATAACCAAGGATATGGGGGGTATATATTAATAAGCCATGCCAATGGTTCCAGAACGCTTTATTCTCACAACTCAGAAAACTTAGTTGAGGTTGGAGACGGGGTGGAGCAAGGTGAACAAATTGCTCGTGTTGGCAATACGGGCATGACACATGGTTCAACCGGATGTCATGTTCACTTTGGGGTTTCGGGGATGTCTAATCCATTTGCCAGATAAGATGATTAAAAAAATCTTAAACACAACTATTTTTACAATCGTTTTAGCATATATATTTTTTGACATAGAGTTATCAGAACTTTTGTTTATTCGGTAAAGGTTTTTAAAGACACCCTTAATGCTTTTGATTGACGCGCCCTAAGGGCGCGTGTTATTTCTACTAAGCGTCTTTGCTTACGCAATCTGTACACCAAAATCGAAAGAGAGACAGGGGAAATGGAACAACCGAGAGAGTTGTTGTCTGCGCAAGAAATCGCCAAGAGAGTTGCCTCCTTGGCGACCGAGATTGACCAGCAATACGTTTCTTCGAGAGAGCTTGTCTTGGTGGGCGTTTTGAAGGGATCGTTCATCTTCTTGTCCGATTTGGCTCGTGCCTTGACGGTGCCTCATCGCATCGAGTTCATCGCCGTTTCCTCGTATGGCGATAAGGAGAGCGACGAGGCCGGGCGGGTCAAATTGGTGATGGACGTACGTCACGACATCGCCAATGCAGATGTCCTGATTGTTGAGGACATCGTCGATACCGGACACACTCTGCTATATCTCACGCGTCTTTTTGAGGCGCGCGGACCACGTTCGCTCCGGACGTGCACGTTGTTGCACAAACCGGCGCGCAAGCGGGTTGAGAACGGGCTCGACTATGTTGGGTTTGAGATTCCGGATGTTTGGGTGGTCGGGTACGGACTCGACTTTGCGGAGCGTCACCGGACATTGCCCAACATTTGTTCAATTCCGCCTCAATGACCATTCGTCTTCAGGGACGACACCCCCAAACAGGTGTCGTCCCTGAAGAATCTATTTCCCCCTAATTCTAAATTGGAACGCTTCTGCAAGATGAGGGGCGTCAACTACTTCGCTCTTTTCTAAATCAGCGATAGTTTGGGCCGTCTTTAAAAGACGATAATAACTGCGCGTAGAAAGTAGAGATTTATCAAAAACACTTTTAATAAAATCTTTCCCCTCTTTTGTTATAGAAATAATATCCTCACACTCCCGAGAGCTCATCTCTGAATTGATTTTGGCGTTGATGCCAGCCCAAGCAAAACGTGCTTTTTGAATGAGTCGCGCCTCGTTAACTTGTTTTTGTAAATTCTCTCCCTCGCCGATGTTTGTGGGCGCGTTTAAGTCGTCCAGCTTAAGACGAGGAACATCTATCTGAATATCAATTCTATCCAAGAGAGGCCCCGATATTCTCTTTTGATATCTAAAAACTTCGTTGGCACTACAAACACATTCTTTCTCCACATCCTCATAAAATCCGCAGGGACACGGATTCATTGCTGTTACTAGCATAAATTTAGCGGGAAAAGAAATATTATTACTAACCCTTGATATGACCACTTCGCCGGACTCTATGGGTTGACGAAGAGATTCTAATAAATCTCTTCTGAATTCCGGAAGCTCATCCAGAAACAATACCCCCCTGTGGGCCAAACTTATTTCACCCGCTCGAGGAGACGCTCCTCCTCCCATGACAGATGCTGGAGATGCCGTTTGGTGGGGAGCCCTAAAAGGCCGTTCATTAACCAAAGACCCTTTCAAAAGTCCAACAGAGCTCCAAATTCTCGAGACCTCGAGCGCTTCATCTAAGTCCATGGGTGGCAATATGGACACGATGGAATTGGCCAACATTGTTTTGCCTGACCCCGGTGGACCAATCATTAAAATGTTGTGTCCTCCACTGGCCGCTATAACTAAGGCGCGTTTAGCAAATGCCTGACCCTTTACGTCATCTATGTTCACGGAAGATGTGTTGGTGGGAGCGTATTCTCGATATGGGTGAGGGGCAATGGTTTTAACTCCTTCAAGATGATTGACCAATTCAGACAAACTATTAATGGGAACAACTCCAATGTCCGATACACAACTTGCCTCCTTGGCGTTCTCTGTTGGAAGATAGAGTTCCTTTTTACCCAACTCTTTGGCCAAAAGGGCCGTGTTTAACCCGCCCGGTATTTTTCGAACCCTGCCATCTAGGGCCAGTTCACCAAAAAACAACAATCCATCTGGACTAAAGGATTTAATTTGTTTAGTGGCACAAAGATAACCAACAGCAATCGCTAAATCATATTGGGTGCCGGCTTTTTTCAGATCAGCAGGAGCCAAGTTGATTGTGATCTTTCTGTTTTCACGATTAGGTGGTTTAAAACCGGCATTTTTAATAGCAGAGCTAACCCTTTCTTTTGCCTCAGAAACCGCCTTGTCGGCGAGCCCCACGATATTAAAAGAATGAAGACCGACATTAAGGTCGGTCTCTACTTCTACCAGTTTGGCGTTTATACCCTCCAGTTCAGCTGAATAAATCTTAGCCGAAGAGCTTGTCATCAACCCGTCTTACACGCTTTGCACAAACCAGATTCGGGACTAGCTTCTAACATTTCTTGAGAGAGATCCTCCCCGCAACGAATACATTTCCCATATGTGCCTCCATCAATCCTTTTAAGGGCGTCTTCGATATCCATTAAGCGCCTTTCAAGGATTTGAGCCGTGACGAGTTCATTAACCGCTTCTTCTGTTTCATCCGCTTCTTCGTTGTCATCTCCGGGCGCGTCGCCAAAGTCCATGTCTTGCAGGGACTCTAACTTATCCATAATGCGCTCCCGGTCCTCATTAAGGGTTTTTGTTAATTTTTCGAGCAATTCTTTATTTATCATCTTTATTATTTTAATAAATTAAGAGCCGTTGAGAAAGCGCTTCCGGACTTCTATAATGAACCCCAGGAGCATGATTCATGGATTATCGGGAGAATTAAAAGATGTAGGACTAAACCACATAGTGATTGGCGTTGGCGGAGTAAGCTATAAGGTCTATATTCCTGTAACCCAAGAGAAGTTGCCTAAAGTCGGTGAACTATTAGAGATATATACATATTTACACGCCAGAGAAGGAGGCATAGATTTGTACGGATTTTTTGAAGAACAAAAACTAGGGCTCTTTGAGAAACTGGTTTCGGTATCGGGAGTGGGCCCAAAATCGGCTATGGCCATACTTTCCGTTGCATCTGCAGACAAATTGATGGCTGCTATCGCCGGTGGAGAGCCGGACTTTCTGAGGCGCTCTTCAGGAGTTGGCAAGAAAACCGCCGAAAGAATTATAGTTGAGCTTAGAGACAAAATGGGTGGAGTAGAAGGGGGGTCGTTCGCCGCGTTAGCCGAGTCGGACAGGGATGTATATGAGGCGCTTGTGGGGCTTGGATATCAAAAGAGGAAAGTAGAAGAGGTTTTGCGAGAGATCGACTCTTCTATAACAGACGTTAGAGACCGCCTTAAAGAAGCGCTTAAAAAAATTAAGGGTTAGCCCTATGAAAAGCCCTTCATGGAACAGGATCAACGCAATTTTAGAAGCCACAAAAAGGAACTCTTTATTTAAACTACTTTATAAAATTCCATTTGCCCCGTCCGCCTATCACTACTCCCTAGCCCTTTTGGGCGCTCTAATCTATGGGTTCCCGTCCAGGAAGATAAGGGTGGTTGGAGTAACGGGCACTAAGGGTAAAACGACCACCCTAGAGCTTATCAACGCAGGCCTTGAAGAGGCGGGCAAGAAAACCGCCCTTCTTTCCTCTGTGCGTATCAAACTGGATAAAAAAACAGAACCCAATCTTTTGGGCAATACTCAGCCGGGACGTTTTTATGCTCAAAACTTTATAAAAGAAGCCGTTAACAAGGGTTGTCAGTACGTGCTTTTGGAGATCGGGTCCGAGGGCGTAGTGCGCCATAGGCATCGTTTTATCGACTTTGACAGAGCGGCCTTCGTTAATATTCACCCAGAGCACATAGAATCCCACGGTAGTTTTGAAAGATACCGGAACGCCAAGCTTAAATTCTTTCGATATGTAAGGGGTGCTCTATCAAAGAAGGAAAAGAAGTTCTTTGTAAATCAAGACGATGCGAACGCAGATCTTTTTATAAAAGCTGCAGGCAAATATCCAGTAGTGCTGACAACCCCTACTCAAAAATCACTGAAGATGAAGGGCAACTTTAATCGCGAGAACGCAGGCGTTGCCGAAGCGATTCTTAGAAGTTTTGATATCCCCGAAGAACAAATAAAAAGCGCTTTTAATAAATTTGCCGGCGTACCAGGCAGAATGGAATATGTTCAAGAAGAGCCGTTTGCGGTAGTGGTAGATTATGCGCACACTCCCAATTCACTAGAAATGGTCTATAAAAACCTAAAACCGACAGAGAACAAGATGATTTGTGTGTTGGGTAGTGCCGGGGGCGGAAGAGATAAGTGGAAAAGACCCGAAATGGGTCTTATCGCATCAAAATATTGCGCAAAAATCATCCTGACGAACGAAGACCCTTTTGATGAAGACCCACTTGAGATACTCGAAGAGATAAAAACCGGCATACCCGAAGAGAAAAAAGGAAAAACAGAGATTGTCTTAGACAGAGGGGTCGCGATTAAGAGAGCAATTTCTCTAGCCGATAAGGGGGATGTTGTTATTATCACGGGCAAAGGAAGCGAACTTTCTATAAGGGTTAAATCAGGAGAAAAAATCCCGTGGTCGGATGTTGGAGTTGTAAGGCGGGTTTTAGGATATACTAAGCAATAATTATGAAACTAACTTTCTACGGAGGAGCAAGGACTGTAACGGGTTCAAACTATCTGCTTGAAGCAGAGGAAACCAAGATATTGATTGATTGTGGCCTTCATCAAGGGGGTTATGTTTGTGAGTTAGATAACTACGAACCTTTCTCGTACGACCCAAAATCAATAGACGCACTTTTTGTCACCCATGCCCACATTGACCACATTGGCAAGATTCCGAAACTCTATAAAGAAGGTTTTAGAGGGAAAATATTCTCAACACCACCGACAAAAGAATTTGCGGAGGAGTTGCTGTTGGACTCGGGTGATTTGCTTGCAAGAGAAGCCAAAAAGTGCGGAAAAGACCCTATCTATTCAACAGAAGATGTTAGTGGGGTTTTATCCCTCTGGAACACCGAAAAATACCACAAAGAAATTGTAGTCAAGGATGTGAAGGGTTTGTTTTATGATGCCGGACATATTTTGGGCTCTAGTTCGGTTTTGATAGAAGCCGAAGGAAAAAAGATTATATTTTCTGGAGACCTTGGGAACATGCCAGCTCCTCTTATTAAGGAATACGAGAAAATAGAGGGAGTAGATTATGCCATTATGGAATCTACCTACGGAGGAAGAGTTCACGAAGACCCAGCAGAGAGAAAATCCCTTTTAGAAGACGCCATAGAAGACGTAGTTCAAAAAGGTGGTGCATTGCTTATTCCCGCCTTTGCCATGGAGAGAACACAAGAACTGCTTTACGAACTAAACAATTTAGTAGAGAACGGACGTATACCAGAGATTCCCATATTTCTTGATAGCCCACTAGCTATTAAACTAACCGCGATTTACAAAAAATATGAAGGCGACGCCGATTATTTTGATAAAGAGTCCATGAATTTAGTTAAGTCGGGCGATGCAATCTTTCAATTTCCGGGCCTTCACCCAACTCTTAAAACAAAAGATTCAAGAGAGATAAAGAAGACACCCAACCCCAAAGTAATAATTGCTGGAAGCGGGATGTCTCAAGGAGGGAGAATTGTTTTTCACGAAAGAGAGTATCTCCCGGATGAGAAAAGCGCTATTTTGTTTATAGGATATCAGGTTAGAAACTCCTTAGGACGAAAAATTTTGGAAGGGGAAAATCCAGTTGAGATTATGGGGAAAACAACTCCGGTAAAAGCAAAAGTAAAAGCTATTGGTGGTTATTCTGCCCACGCTGACCAACCCTTATTAATGAGGTGGTTAAAGCCAATGAAAACAACCCTAAAGAAGGTTTATCTAGTTCATGGAGAAGAGGACCAAATGGGTCCATTAGCACAGAAGCTAAAAGATTTTATGGCCGTTGATACGTATATCCCCGAAATTGGCGAGTCGGTTGAACTATAGCTTATAATTCAAGCATGGAAGAAAAAACAAAAACCAGTATCAAGATTTGTGTCTCAGGAGCTGCGAAGACGGATCATTGTAGCGAGAAAGCATTCGAAATTGGAGAAGCAGTGGGCTCCGCCATAGCTAGGGCGGGGTGTATTCTCTTAGATGGCGCCACTACAGGGTTTCCCTATTGGGCATCTAAAGGCGCCAAAGGGGCGGGTGGTATGGTTATCGGTTTTTCACCAGCCCTTAGCGAGAAAGAACACCTAGAGAGATATAATCTACCCTTGGACTATAGAGATATGATTATTTATACGGGTCTTGGGTATTCTGGACGCAACTTAATATTAACTAGAGCGGCGGACGCAGTAGTTGTCGGGTGTGGCAGAATTGGTACGGTCAACGAGTTTACGCACGCTTTTGAGGATAGAAAGCCCATAGGCGTTTTAGAGGGAGAGTGGGAGACGGACGAACTGCTTAAATATATTGTTGAGCAGTCCAATCGTGCGCAGGAGATGAAAGACAAAATTGTTTTTGAAAGTAATCCGGAAAAATTGATTACAAGGCTTGTGGAGATAGTCAAAAAACAAAAATCGGAGGGGAGCGCCATCGATATTAAATAAAGGTCGTTAATTAATAATAAATTTAAAAATATGAACGAGAGAAAACCCATCGGAGAAATAACCCACTACTTTGGAGGTATTGAAGTGGCGGTTGTTAAGTTCAATAAAAAAATGAAAGCCGGAGATAAGGTTTGTTTCAAGGGCGCCACTACTGACTTTGAACAAAAATTGGACTCTATGCAGTTGGACCACAAGGAGGTTAAAGAAGCGGCTAAGGGTAAAGAGGTGGGGATTAAGGTAAGCGATAAGGTTCGGGCGGGCGATAAGGTATACGAGGTTTAAGCCCCCGAAATGCTGTTTCTAGAAATTACAATTGCTTTAGTTTTGGCCGTTTTGTTTGGATTTTTGGCGCATCTTTTCAAACAGCCTCCTATTATAGGATTTATATTGGCGGGTATAGCCGTGGGTTATTTTGGTGGCCCCGGTTTTGGGGGTGAGGTTATTGAAGGACTGGCACCAATAGGAGTAGCACTTTTGCTTTTTCTAGTTGGGTTAGAGATGAATTTCAAAGAATTGCGCAATGTCGGTGTGCCGGCGGCGCTAACGGGTCTTGGCCAGATTCTTTTTACATTCGGGGCGGGATATTTTATTGCCACATGGCTAGGGTTTAACGCATTAGCTGCTATATACATATCTATAGCCCTTACTTTTTCTTCGACCATTATTGTGGTGAAACTCCTTTCGGAGAAACGAGACCTCACTAGCCTTTATGGGAGAATAGTAATTGGATTTTTACTTATTCAGGACTTCGTCGCAATCATAGCCCTAGTTTTTTTAACCGGTTTTCAAACCGGCGAGGCCTCGGTTTTAGATTTCTCGTTTACCATCCTGCGAGGAGGAGGGTTGGTGGCCCTAACTTTCTTTATCGCAAGATATTTTCCCAGATTTCTAAATAAGATTGGGCGCTCTCAAGAAATGCTATATCTTTTCAGTATTGCCTGGGCCCTGGGCGTATCAGCTATTACAGAACTAGCCGGTCTCTCAATAGAGGTGGGCGGATTTTTAGCTGGACTTGCTTTGGCCAACTCATCTGAACATTTTCAAATCAGTTCTAAGTTGCGACCAGTTAGAGATTTCTTCTTGATACTGTTTTTTGTAAGTCTTGGCGCCAAAATGTTGATGGGTGGCACGGCCGTGCCCATTTTACCGGCGATAGTCCTATCCCTTTTTGTTCTGATTGGTAATCCGTTAATAGTAATGACGGTAATGGGGCTCTTGGGGTATAGGGCAAGGACATCGTTTTTGGCCAGCCTTACGGTTGCCCAGATTTCAGAGTTCAGCCTTATTATTGCAGCCCTCGGTCTCCGTCTCGGACACTTGGATCAGGCAAGCACGGCATTAATTACGTTGGTTGGGATTATTACCATATTTATTTCTTCATATTTCATTATCTACGGCAACAGCATTTATCAATTCTTAAAACCGGTCCTTAAGTGGTTCGAATTTCGTCATAATTTAGTAGATGAGGGTTCTTTTGAAAAAGAATTAAAAGACCACATTATTTTAGTGGGCGTTCACAGAACTGGCGAAAGTATTTTGAAAACTCTTGAGAAGTCCGACTCTGATTTTGTGGTGGTCGACTTCGACCCGGTCTTGGTTTCTTCATTAAAAAGTAGGGACTTACCAATTATCTATGGAGATATAACAGATGAAGAAATTCAAGAATTGATAAAGATTGATAGAGCTAAGGCGGTCATTTCTACTATCCCAAACAGGAAGGACAACCTAGCAATTCTAACAGTAACCAAGGGGTTGAATAAAAAAGCCAAAATTATATTAACCGCCCAAGAAGAGGAGGATGCAGCTGAATTTTATAAAAAAGGAGCCAATTATGTTATTCAACCACACTTTGTGGGAGGGTGGGAGCTTGCTCAAGCTTTGGGAGATAAAAAAGATTTTAGTGGTCTTATTAAACTTCAGGAGAGAGATGCAAAAGTGCTCGACCTTAGGGGTTTAAGTAAATAGCTTTGTTTGTTGTAGAGAGGGTCCCTCTTGTGGAATTCTTTTTTTGAGGAGGTTTTTATATTCAGCAACTAATTTAGGCAATTTTGAAAGAGCAATCTTTATATCTTCAACGAGAGCAGCTCTTCTTAGGGCAGCCGCTGGATGATAAACAGGTATTATAAGAATGCTTTTCCACCAGAACACCTTTCCCTGATCGGTAGATATTTTTGCTTTAGGCAGGAAATAATTCATTGAATATCTTCCAAGGGGTGCAATTACCTTTGGGGAAATTATTCTTATTTGTTCTTCTAAATAGGGTCTATAGCTCTCAATTTCTTCCGGTAAGGGATCTCTATTTTGAGGAGGCCTTCTTTTAACAATGTTGGTTATATAATAATCCCCACGCCTTTGTTTTGTCTCTTCAAGGAGTTTGTCGAGAAGTTTTCCCGCTCGTCCTACAAATGGACGCCCTTGTTGATCTTCGTGAAAGCCGGGTGCTTCCCCCACGAAGAGCACTTCCGCATCAGGATTACCTTCGCCAAAGACCAGAGTTGCTCCCTGGAGAGGAAGGTTTTCGTCTACCAACATTTTCTCCTCCAAATTTTTCAACTCATCTTCTTTAGACATAAATTAATTATACAAATTACCTTGTGCTAAACTGAAATTATGCCAAACGATTTATATTTTAGATATCCGATATTAGATTTGAGTTACTGGCAACGTTTTAGCAAAAGAGTTGGCAGAAATATTTTAGAAATTATCTTACTAGCATCGGCCTCAGTATTGGTTATTTCAGATGTGCCCAACTTAGTTTTGATAGGATTTGTTGTGTTCATATATTTGGTATACGGTCTTATTAAAAGAGCTACAAGGTCTACTCCAAGCACGAAGTTTAAGGGAGGAAATTTAGCAGGTTTTATAACCAAGGGCTCCAAAAAGGCAATTTTATCCGCATACGATAGATCCGTCTTTGTTGGGGGAAATTTTCTTTTACACCTTACGAGAGAGTTGGTAGAAGATTCTATGGTGATGAGGGTGTTGAAGGGGCTCGACATCAGTAGGGACGAGTTTGTTTCTAAACTGGAGTCATATATAAACGACGAGATGGGTGTTAAAGAAACGAATATTTGGCGTCAAGCTAAGGCAGAAGAGGTTGTAATAGGTGCTCTAGTTTCTCAACCAGACGAAAAACGACCGATTCAACCAATTCATTTATTTTTGGGCCTCCCCAAAACAGATAACGAGCGTATTCAGCGTCTATTCAATCTTTTTGGACTGGATGACGCCAAGCTAGAAAGAGCTGCCCGCCTTTACACCATAATAAACAAATAAAATGTTGGAAAAAATAAATAGAGTTATTAAATATTTCATCTTTTCAGACCTACTTCTTTTTATGGGATGGGGTTTCATATCTCCAATCTTAGCCATTTTTATAATTAACGAGATTCCGGGTGCCACGCTTTTGTCTGTTGGTGTTGCTAACGCTATTTATTGGTTTCTAAGGTCAATCGTGCAAGTGCCGACAGCCCTTGTTCTTGATAGAGAAAAGGGCGAAAAAGACGACTTTTATGCTCTAGTTGGAAGTTTGGTCGTCATATCTATGGCGTCTTTCCTTTTGGCGAGCACTAATACCCTGGCTATGCTCTATGCGGTTCAAGCACTATACGGCGTCGGTTTTGGTGTATATCAAGTGGCATGGCCAGCAATTTATTCTAGGCATATGGACAAAGGTAAAATAGCTCTTGATTGGTCTTTAGACAGAGGATCCGTAGGATTGGTAATTGCCCTTACCTCCTTTGTTGGTGCGAGCGCTGCCCAAACTTTTGGCTTCTCAACAGTTTTTGTTTTAGCTGGCATAGTTTCAGGACTTTCGGCCGTCATTCTTTTGATGGCACCCCGTTTGATTGTTTCTAAATCCAAGACAGAACATCTTTCCAAGGTCTTTATGCGTTTGCAAAGCAAACATAAACAAAGATAACTAGAGACGCTATGCGCAACTTTGAAATTGCATCTATCCTTGGTGAGATAGGGGAATATTTGTCTTTACAAGACGAACCCTTCCGTCCAAGAGCATATAGAAGAGCGGCGATGGTTATTGAAAACCTGGATAGAGAACTCAAAGATATTTATGCAGAGGGAGGTGTTAATGCCCTAAAAGAAGTGCCGGGTATTGGTCAGGCAATTGCAGAGAAAGTCGAAGAGCTCTTAAAAACGGGCGGGCTCAAATATTACGAAAAGCTTAAAAAGGATCTGCCCGTAAATTTGCCTGCCCTTTCAAGCATTGAGGGCTTGGGTCCCAGGAAAATTAAAGCTTTACACAAAGCGCTTGGTATTAAAACGATTGATGATTTAGCTAGGGCTGCGAAAAGTCACAAGATTAAAGATCTGGCTGGTTTTAGCATAAAATCCGAAGACAATATTTTAAAGGGCATCAGGTTCCATAAATCCCAAGGAGAACGCATGAGTTTAGAGATGGCCATTCCGTTGGCTTCGTCTATAAAAGAAGATTTAGAAAGCATAACGGGCGTTAGCAAGGTAGTGATAGCTGGCTCATTGAGGCGCAGAAGAGAGACGGTGGGAGATTTAGATTTTTTGGTTATCTCAAAAACCCCTGAGAAAGTAATGAATTTCTTCGTTTCTCACAAAAACGTGGTGAGGGTTTTGGCCAAGGGAGATACTAAGGCGTCCGTAACCTTACGCCAAGGCATAGATGCTGATTTGCGAGTGGTAAAAAAAGAATCTTATGGAGCAGCCCTTGCTTATTTCACCGGGAGCAAGGCGCACAATATAGCCATGAGAAAAATTGCTCAAAGCAAGGGGTTGAAGCTCAATGAATACGGTCTTTATATGGATGAAAAAAGTATTGCTGGCGAAACAGAGGAGGATATTTACAGAGCCCTTGGCATGCAATATGTTGAGCCCGAAATGCGCGAAGATATGGGCGAGATGGCGCTTGCCCTTAAAAACTCTTTACCAAAACTTATAAACTACAGCGACTTAAGGGGAGACATGCAGGTTCAATCCAACTGGACTGATGGTAAATATTCTATTGGGGAGATGGCTCGGAAAGCTATGGATATGGGCCTGGAATATATTTTAATAACAGACCACAGTCAAAATCTTAAAATAGCAAACGGTTTAGATGAAAAAAGATTAGCCAAGCAAGGAGAAGAAATTGATATGCTTAATGAAAAACTGGGTAACAAATTTAGAATCTTGAAGGGTGTTGAATGCGACATCTTAAAAGACGGCACCCTTGATCTAAAAGACGAGGCCCTCCTCAAACTAGATGTCGTAGGAGCGTCAGTTCACACATATTTCAACTTACCCAAAAAAGCTCAAACAGAAAGAATTAAGAAAGCCATGGAAAGCTCAAACGTTGATATTATTTTCCATCCAACGGGACGAAGAATAGGTAGGCGTCCTCCTTATGAAGTAGATATAGAAGAGCTAATAAGCTTTGCCAAAACCACCAAGACGGTTATGGAAATAGACGGATTTCCCGACAGATTGGATTTAAAAGATGAACACATTCGAATGTGTGTAAAGAAGGGCGTGAAAATGTCTATTAGCTCAGATGCTCACTCAAAAGTACATATGGAGTTCTTAGATTTGGGAGTTGCTCAGGCCAGAAGAGGTTGGGCAACCAAAGCCGA
Organism: Candidatus Colwellbacteria bacterium CG10_big_fil_rev_8_21_14_0_10_42_22; assembly: GCA_002773725.1. Lineage (GTDB taxonomy): Bacteria > Patescibacteriota > Minisyncoccia > UBA6257 > Colwellbacteraceae > 1-14-0-10-42-22. Next base: position 11,268 of record PFAH01000007.1, on the reverse strand, counting down.
TATTATAAACACTCAACCAGTTGAAAAGATGCTTAGCTCTCTGAAGGGGTAGATTCTTTCGCGCTGGTGGGATTAACTTTTTCAACCACTCGCTTAAAAGTTTCGGGTTTATCTTGGGCTAGTTCTGCTAGTGTTTTGCGGTTAAGAACAATCTTTTGTTTATTGAAGGCATCCATTAATCGGCTATAAGTGGTTCCGTTTTCTCGTGCTCCTGCATTAATTTTAACTTGCCAAAGACGCCTAAGGTCTCTCTTTCTAGTCCGCCTGTCTCTGTATGAATATGTCCACGCTTTTAGAAGGGCTTCTCTTGCCTGTCTTTCCTTGGATTTCCTGCCCCACATAAAACCCTTCGTTTGTTTAAGAATATTGCGTCGTCTTTTTATGGCTTGTGTGCCTCTTTTTACTCTTGGCATATTAATTCAGTTTTGCGTTGATATTAGACCTATCAGCCCTGCTGATAGTGCTCATATTTCGTTTTTGATTAACAACCTTCGTTTTCTTCTTGGAACGATTGTGCCCTAAACCCTTCTTTCTTCTAAGAAGTTTGCCGGTTTTAGTAACCTTGATTCTTTTTGTATAACTTTTTTTAGCCATCGCCTTGAGTATTTGCGCGATTAAAGCAAATGCTATTCTAATCTAATATCACTCCTTAAATCAAGCTTTGTTTATTGTTTTGGCTCTATAAGCGTAGTCAACCCTCTTCCGCCCGGCTTTATCTCTCTAGTTTGTTTAAACGGGGTCTCTATTTTTGAGAGAAATTCTCTTAATTTTTCTTTAGCATAATCCTTCATGCCTTTTTCTCGACCCCTTAAGGTCATTTGGACTTCTACTTTGCTACCGGCTTGAAGAAATTCCTCCAATCTCTTTAATTTAAAAGCAAGGTCGTGTTCTCCCTCGCGTGGACTAATTTGAACACGCTTTGATTCAGGCGCCTTCTGTTGCTGTTGTTTCTTAAGCTCTTTTTCCTTTTGATAGCGAAACTTATCAAAACTAACTATCTTGGCTATAGGGGGAATGGCGCTTTCGGTGATAAGCACTAGGTCGAGCCCGACTTCTTTGGCCTTCTTTTTGGCATCTTCTAAACTTAAAACACCGAGGTTCTCCCCAGCTTCATCCAACACCCTTAGCTCAAGAGCCCTAATATCATTATTTGCCTTAAAGCCCTTAATGCTAATTGGTTGATGTTTTGTTTTCTTCTTCTTAGGCAACGCTAAAAGATTACTTTATTGACTAAAGTTTATCAAATTGTGGTAAGCTGGAGACGTTATGGAGAAATTAAGTACAAATCAGAAAATTTGGGCAGGAGTTGCCTATATAATCTTCTTTTTACCCATCCTAATAAGTGGTGTAAAAAGCGATGCTTTTGTCCGCTTTCATGTTCGTCAGGGTTTCGGGCTTTTTATATCCTCTTTTGTTTTGAAGTTTCTTAGCATGTTCTTCATCCTTCCTCTTTTGATTTTGATAGGGCTTTTTACCGTTTTGCTTCCGTTGGCAATAAATATATTTATTCTCGTGCTTTTAATAAAAGGGATTATGAGCGCCCTTAGAGGCGAGAAAGACCTCTTGCCCGTGATAGGTGATTGGGCAGACAAAAAGCTTAAGATTTAAGACCTCCTCTAGATTAGTTCATCGTCTGCTATTAACCATGAACTCCGTCTGGATTTTCTTGTAATAAAAAAGCCCCGCTATTGGGGGTTTAGTCACATACTCTTATTAAAACCAGTATAGAAATGTATCGGGGACCACGAGCAACCCCGACACATGGTCGAGGTCGCCCGTGGGGTGCGACCTAATTGAAATCCTCGATGAACTTCCTCATCTCCTCTGCGGAGTTGAGATGACCGTTCATCTTGAGCATAAAGCCGAGCTTGATGGCCACATGGTCTGCGGTCTTGGGATGCTTGCGCATGTCCGAGATCATCGAGCCCAGGGCGCCATCGAGGTCTCCCGAGTCCACGTACTCGAGAGCTCGCCTCTTACACCAGCTCAGGTGCTCTTCTCTTGTGGTCAGAGTCATCAGTCCTCCCTAGAACCCTTGGGGGGTCCCGTAGTGACGTTCCATGTACATATCGTCGTACCAGTAGTTGTCGACGATGCACAGACACGGCTTGGGCATTCTGCAGAGCATGCAGTAGTTCTCGGTGACCCAGCAGATGCAAGGGTCTTCATTGCAGAACATGCAAATTCTGAGAAGTGTCTGAGCCTGAAGCTCCTCGATGTGGTCTTCCCAGTCAGCAATGCTCTGTTGAGGACTACCGCTGAACACCATGGTCATTGTCTTCTCCCTCTCGTCGGATTCAACCACCAAACTTTAGTAGCTCAATCCGCGAGAGGAGATAATAAAAGAACGTGTATTATGTATACCATAAAACAGGTGATGAGTCAATAGGAGTGGACCAGGTAGTAAAAATGGAATCGAAAAGCTCAGATATGCAGAACCCCCGAGCGGTCCTGCGTCAGGGGCGGTGAGCCCGCGAGAGCTCTAGGTGGAGCCGTGGGCTTGTCTTCTTATGGTCAAAGTGTCTCTGCGAACCAGCACATCACCGAGCACCGTGACGGTGATACCGTCGTAGATTTCGGGGATACGTTCGCCGAGATCGTCGCGAATCTCCACCGCTCGTTTTGTGATATCATGTGCTGCCTGGTCGAGAGTGGTTTCATCGCAACGAGCATCGATTTCCACCAGCAGGGCGATGTGTATATCAACCTCAGCAAACGATACGGGTATGATATTGCCACCACCGTGGCTACCACCACCGTCTATTTCGCGCCTCGGTTTTCCGAGATTGTGAAACATAGTCATCTCTCCTTCTTGGGATTCCGTAGCGCCTCAGTGATGTTGTCCAAGAAGAACCCGAAAGCAACAATCATGATGAGACAGTCGACGAACATCAGGGCTGTGTAGTTCTGGATGTTGTCGAAGTGTTCTTGAACCACCTCTATTAACCCCGCGTCGGCGGCAGCCAACCCAGCGTTCATATTGTGTCTAACCTCCAGGAAAAGGAGCACACAGAACGCGAACAAAACAGGGAACCACAACCAAGCCATCCACTTGTGGATTTTCTTCATGCCAATTCTCCAATATCGCGGATTCAACTACCAAGCTTTAGTAGCTCAATCCGCGAGAGGAAATACATCAAAGAACTGTATCTAGAACCTACCACATCGTAGACAGATAGTCAATATAAATAAAAAAGCCCCGTTGTTTGGGGTCTTAGTATCACATCAGCTTAATAGAATCAGTATGAAAATGTATCGGAGCCCCCCTGCAAGCCCCGAAACACATAAATTGTCTTGGTGAGCTGTTGCAGGGGAGCTCGGAGTTCAGTGGGAGTGGAAGACGAGGTCCGTCAGGACCTCGTCTTGGTGGATGATGTCGTTACTGACGAAGACGACCTCTGCCTCGGGAATAAGTCCCGTGAAGAGGAACACCAGCAGCCGTGGGTTCTCCACGGCGAGCCGCTTGGCGACGTCAACCATTCCACGAGTCGTGAAGATGACGATGCCTGTTCGCGTTCCACCTTGCAGCCACTGCATGGCCTCGGTCGTTGACTCGAAGGTCTGCACCTCGCCTTCTGGTTCTCCGTGGGCGTTGGTGGCCTTGGAGAGTTTCTTCACCAGCGCCTTCGTGAGGACGTCATAGTCACCACGGTTGCGCTCCATCCTTCCCCATTGGCCATCGTTGATGATGGCGACTCTCTGCGTCATTGTCCCTCCTTCTTCTTGTGGATGGTCCACATGTCCCACCCAACGGTGACAAAGAACACGACGACCATGCCACCAAGACCAATCCAGGTAATAGGAAGAACCTCTTCCGTTCCCGAGAGTCCGTAGTTGTAGGCGGGTCCCCACATACACAGGCCCATCAAACCCATGCCAATACGAGCGTGCCAAGGCAACGTCGTGCCAGCGACACCCTTTTTCCATACGGCCAGTGCGATGAGCAGAAGACCCATGGAGAAGAACGCCACTCCAAAGAATACAAACATTGGTCCCTCCAATCAGGGATAGTCGGTCATTTCCATTTTTTCGAAGATGATTCTTTGAACCTCAATCAAAGACCCAAAGAATCATCTCCGAACACATCAAAGTACAGTGTCTAGAAACCTGCCACATCGTAGACAGATAGTCAATATAAATAAAAAAGCCCCGTTGTTTGGGGTCTTAGTATCACATGAGGCTAAAGCACTTTTCTTAAAGTGCTCGCCCGGACATTCCATAAGAATGTCTTAGGGGGAATAGAATCGGTATGAATAGTGTGTCAGGGGCCGATCGTGTTTTCACGGTCGGCCCCTGACTAGTTGACGGCTACTTCTTCTCGTCGCCGAGGAAGCTGATGTCGGGGTGCTCCTCGAGCAAGCTGTTGAGGAAGCTCCTGGCTCCCGCAGTGAGCATCGCCGCCTGGGTGTAGGCAACCGCCTCGTCCAGGTAGGCCTTGTCGCCCGAGTAGGCGACGACCCAACCGTTGAAGACGATGCCACCTGCCCAACGGACATCCCCCTCCTCTAGGAGGTGCGGGTAGAGTTCGATGACCTCACGAGTCGAGAACCCCGTTCTCCACGAGAGCTTCGCCTTGGCGAGGGCGATGTCATCGTAGGGATGTTCCCACGCATCCACGTTTCCGAGCCTGAGGGCGATGAAGATCGCCTTCGAGAACTCCTCGGCGTCACCCCTGTAGGGCAGGCGGGGGTCCATCACCACGATGCATCCGTGGTTGCGGTGGAGGAAACCTCTGGCGACCCAGAGATCCACCGTCTCGGCGAGCAATGCAATGATGCCCTTGCGTCCCTCCAATGAGTGCAGGAAGTAGCTCCGTCCATCTCCTTGGATGAAGCCACCCACTGGCTGAGCCATACGATCCTCCTTCTTCTCGCTTAGCCTCTTGTTGTAGGCGAACAATCCTTGAACAAATCAAGAACTTTTCGCCTACGACAAATAGGTGGAGATTAGTAGTCAACACATAAAAGAACAGCATGCAGAGAGTACAATATTATTGACTAAATTGCAAATATATCGTGGAGATGGCGGTCCAGCCTTCGTCTCGCCAGCTGGCGGACTTCGGCGGATTGCGATTTGTGACTAAATATAATTTAGACAAATCGGGAAGAATCTTCTCCCCCGCCATAAAACAAAACAACCCACCGCTAGGGTGGATTGTTTTTGTTTGTGGAGATGGCGGGAATCGAACCCGCGTGTGATTCACGTTCACAAAAACTTACTACAAGCTTAGTTCGGTCTGTTTTAGACGATGAGCTGAAGGCCGAACAAAAAACTCAACGTCCGGTTAGAATTGGATGTTCGCGGACTCTTTCTAACCAAAAGGGTCAGCGTGAGCTCGGATTATGACACCGCGACTCCCTACCCGAGCGATCGGGAAGCGATGCAGTCCTTAGGCGTATGCCAGGGCTGGTTGACGATTTAAGTTTGCACTTATTTCGTTGGTGAGAAGTTTAAAGAGATACTCGGCTCCACTTGCAGTTTATGTGATAGATGAATCGTCTAAGCCGATCATCCCCTAAAACAAATTTTCTTTGAAAATTTGTTCGGGCGAGCACCTTTGGTGCTTTAGCCCCTATTTAAATCGGGCGAACATTTCGTTTATGACGAAATGTTTTAGCCGTTCTTTTTTGGCGATCCTAAACCAGCGTAGGCTGGTCGGATAGCCTTATTTAAATGTGTTCAAGATATTTTTGCAATAGCCCTCTTTTTTCTCTACTAGCCCACAAACTTTTTAGGAATCTTTCTCTATTGAATGCAGTAGTTTTGTTCTCGAAGGATTCTTGGTGAATTAGCACAAGCGGTCTTCTGTTTCGAGTGGCTATTACGTTCCCAGCATTATGTCTTTCGAGGCGTTTATCTAGATCGCTTGTGCACCCAACGTAAAGTTTGTGGTCCTTATAGCTGTAAAGAATGTATACCGTATAAAACAATCTATATCTTGAGCTTCAATGAACGCCTGATTTCTTTATCGATATCACGTTTTTTTATGGTTTCGCGTTTATCTTGCTTCTTTTTGCTTCGCACAAGACCAAGCGATACCTTAACCAGGCGACCCTTAATATATGCCCGCAGAGGAACTACTGTCAATCCGGCCTCATTCATTTTGCCGGTTAAGTACCCCACCTCTTTACTTGTTACCAGAAGGCGCCTGGTGCGCTCTGGATCATAATCTTTTGGCGTGTTGTTGGGTTGATAGGGGGCAATATCAGCGCCAACTAACCAAACTTGATTATTGATGATGCGAGCATAGCTCCCAGCCAGGTTTATCTTCCCGCTCTTAGTCGCCTTTGTTTCAAAACCGAGCAATTCAATACCCGCCTCTATCTCTTCGAGGATTTGATAATCAAAATATGCACGCTTGTTTCTCGCTAGTTCTTTCATCCCCACACCTAATCGATTTTAAGGCTTTCGACTAAACGCCTCTTGGTTTGATTGAACGCGTTAGATCTCAATTTTAGATTATGTTCTCTGTGTCTCGCATCAGCCTCGACTCGATATGCTTCGAAATATATTAATTCGTACGGCATGTATTTTTTAGTATAACTGCTTTTACCACTATTATGTTCTTCTATCCTTCTTTTTAGGTTATTAGTAGAGCCAATGTAAAGTTTATTACTTTTTTTACTTCTAAGAATATATACGTAGAACATAAACCGATTAGGTGTGGGGATTCATCTGTCTTCAGTATACTAATATTTGCTCTATACTATATGTAGGGAATGATAAAAATACTTACCGAAATTATCAAAAGACAATTAGGTGATTCGGACTTTGATGTCAGGATTTCTGAAAACCCCGAGAGGGGTCATCTTTCAACCAACGCTGCTTTTGTGTTGGCCAAAGAGAAAAAATCTTCTCCGATGAAAATAGCCGAAGAGGTTAGAAGTCACCTACGTAAACATGCCCCCACGGACTTTTTTGAAAAGATTGAGATAGTTGAGCCCGGCTTCGTGAATATTTGGCTGACAGATTCGGCTATAAAAAAAGAGTTTAGAAAAATCGTTACTTCTAAGAAATGGGGCAAAGAAGGAAAGAAGAAAGAAACTATCATTGTTGAATATTCGGCGCCCAATATCGCCAAACCAATGCACGTGGGGCATTTGCGCTCAACCATTATTGGTGACGCCGTCGCAAACACACTAGAATTTTTAGGTTATCAGGCGGTTAGATGGAACTACATCGGTGATTGGGGGACACAATTTGGAAAATTAATCGTGGCCTATAAGCTGTGGGGTGATAAAACTAAAATTAAGGAAGATCCGCTTAGGGCGTTTGGAGAACTTTATGTAAAGTTTCACGAAGAGGTTAAAACCCACCCCGAATTAGACAAAGATGGACAAGAAGAATTTCTTAAACTAGAAAAAGGAAATAAAGAGAATAGAAAGCTATGGATTTGGTTTAAAAAGGCATCACTTAAGGAGTTTGCCAAGGTCTATGATAAGTTGGGCGTTAGGTTTAATACCCAAATTGGAGAATCGTTTTTTGAAAAAGAGTTGGACGCCACCATTGATTTAATGGTTAAGGCGGGTATAGCCAAAGAAAGCGAGGGAGCACTCATAGTCGATCTAGATGATTTTGGACTACCACCCGCCATGGCGAGAAAATCAGACGGAGGAACGCTTTATTTCACTCGTGATATAGCGAATATTCATTACAGGATAAAGGAATATAAGCCCTCAGAAATTTTATACGTTGTGGCAAACGAGCAAACCCTTCATTTCAGCCAAATTTTTGCAACCGCCCAGCTTCTAGGATTTACGGGTGAAGAAAAAGGCGTTAAGCCGATTCATGTTAAGTTTGGACTTGTTTTAGGCGAGGAGGGTAAAAAATTTTCTAGTCGAGAAGGGAGGGGAATTGGTTTAGATGAAATGCTTGGGGCCTCAACCGATCTAGCTCAAAAAATACTAGAGGCAAGAAAAACAGGACTTAAAAAGAAAGAATTAAAAGAAGTAGTTAAGGCGGTCGGCTTGGGCGCCGTTAAATATAACGACTTATCCCAAAACAGAATGTCAGATATTGTTTTCAATTGGGAGAAGATGCTTTCTTTTGAGGGGAATTCTGCGCCCTATCTTCAATACACATACGCCCGCCTTAAGAGCATATTGAGAAAAGCCAAAAGAATTCCAAAACTAGATACGTCAATTCTTGGAGAAAGCCCCGATACAGCTATTGTGATAAAGCTGGCTGAATTTCCGAGCGTTTTAACTCGAGTAAAAGAAAGTTATATGCCCCATTATCTAGCTAATTATCTTTATGAGCTTGCTAAAGAAATCAATTCTTTTTATCAGAACGAGCCCGTTTTGTCCGCCTCTTCCAAACTTAGAGGAGTGCGCCTAAATCTAGTTAAGGCATCTGCCGAGACCCTCAAGACGGGACTTACTCTCCTCGGTATTGAGGCGGTAGAACGAATGTAGCCCTTCCCATTTAATTTTGTAGAAAATCTATAATCAGTTTTTCTCCGAGCAATTTCTTACCATTTTTAACAGAACCCTCTTTTATGCCAGAGAAGTGTCCCAACTCTTTAATCTGTTTGTTTTCTTTGTCGAAAAGCGCGAGGACGTCATTGTCTTTAGTTTTATATTCTAGGATTACTTTTTGACCAACCTCAAGCCCTGCTTTTTTACGGGCATCTTGCAGGGCGCGCATAAGTTCTCGCAAAAGACCTTCTGTCTTGAGCTCTTGCGTGAGATGTTTATCAAGGTAGATGTTAATGCCATCTACCTTAGTAGAGATAAAATTTTTGTTAGTGGAAACGCCAAATTTAACTACATCCACGTTAATCTCATCTTTCAGTATTTCGACAAGACCTTTATTGTCCTTAATCCCCTTACTGTTTTTGACAACGATACTAGCCATCTTTTGTCTTAGGGGTTGTTTTGCTTGAGCGCGAAGAGTGTGGACAGCTGATGCTAGGTTGCGAATCAACTCCATTTTTTGAATCAATGTTTTGTCTACCATTTGGAGCTTCTTGTGGTGTGGGTATTCGCAAAGATGAACAGAAAGAGGGTCTTTTGCGTCTTTGAGTGTCTGGTAGATATATTCAGCCGTGAAAGGCAGAGTGGGCGCTACGGCCTTACTAAATTTGAGAAGCACTTCATAAAGAGTATTTAGGGCTGCCTTGTCGCCAGAGGCAAACCTGTCTCGGCTACGCCTGATGTACCAAGTTGAAAGATCTTCTATAAAGGGTTGAATGGTGCGAGTCGATGTTGGTATATCAAAGTTGTCTAAGGACTCGCTATATTCATGCACGAATTGTTCAAGGCGAACCTTAATCCATTTATCTAAAATATTTTTAGAATTTTCACCCGACTTTTTCCAATTATGAAGATTGGCGTAAGTGAGAAAATATTTATGAGAATTATGAAGAATGTTTATGGCGTTTCTTGATTCTTGGATGTCGCGCTCACCAATATCAAGGTCTTCACCCAACATAATCTTGTTTGCCATAAAATAGAGACGCAAACTTTCAGCCCCATACTTTTCTAATATATGTTTTGGGTCGGGGTAGTTGCCCTTGGACTTGCTCATTTTTTTGCCGTCTGTGCCCATTAGGACTCCCGTAACGACAACATTTTTAAAGGCCGGTTTGTTCATCAGGGCGGTGGCTAAAACATGGAGAGTATAAAACCATCCTCTAAGCTGACCAGTGTATTCGACTATGAAATCAGCTGGAAAGCCCTTTTCAAATTGGGCTTTGTTCTTGAAGGGATAATGGTCTTGAGCAAAAGGCATGGAGCCTGACTCAAACCAGACATCTAAAATTTCTTTGACTCGGTAGGCCTTCTTGCCCGAAGGAAGCGTTAAGACCACTTTGTCTATGCCGGGACGATGAAGGTCTTTAATCTTTTGCCCCGAAAGTTTTTCCAACTCTTTAATCGAGCCGACAACAATACGCTCACCTTCTTTTGTCTCCCAAACGGGAAGAGGGGTTCCCCAATATCTAGCTCGCGAAAGGGACCAATCGGGTGCTGTTTCTAAGTTGTACTTAAAGCGTTTTTTTCCAAAGTGTGCCGGGTGCCAATTAATTTGCTCGTTGGTTTTAAGCATCTGTTTACGAATGGGATCTATCCTCATAAACCAAGAGTCCTGCGCCATATATATGAGGGGAGTGGAACAGCGCCAACAGTGAGGATAGGCATGGATAATGGTTTCTTGTTTTACCAACAGACCCCTCTTCTTAAGATTTTCCACAACGAGAGGGTCGGCGTCTTTAAAATATACGCCCGACCACGGATATTTTAGATTTCTAAAAAATTTTCCATCCTCATCAAGAATTAAGGGAAGCTCAAGTTTTTTGATTTGTCCTAAATTAAAATCGTCTTCTCCAAAAGCAGGGGCAATATGTACTATGCCGGTACCCTCGTTTGCGGTAGCGAAGCTCGCTTCCCATATACGGTAATTGTTTTTATTCTTTTCAATTTTTGCATCAAAAAGGGGCTCAAAATATTTACCAGTCAGCTGTTTGCCCACCATTTTTTCAACAACTTTCCATTTTTTGAACTCGGGAAATCTCTCAAGGGCCTTTTCGGCTAGAATATAATTCTTTTCTCCATCCGTTATCTTTATGTATTTAATTCTCTCGCCGACAGCCAAGCCGTTGTTGGCGGGTAAGGTCCAGGGAGTGGTGGTCCACGCAAGAATATAGGTGTTTTTCTCCTCGCTAAGCTTAAAAGCAACAGTTATTGCCGGATCTTCAACGTCGCGGTAGTTGTCGGCTGTATCCATGGTGATTTCAAATTTAGAAAGTGGAGTGGCGCACCTTGGACAATACAAAGATACTCGTTGACCTTTGTATATAAGGCCCTTGTCGTAGAGCTGTTTAAAGGCCCAAATAACAGATTCCATATATTCTAAATCATCCGTGCGATACGGCTTATCCATATTTACCCAACGACCTACGTGGTCTATATACCAACGCCACTTTGCAGAACCTTTGGCTACATATTTACGAGCAGCTTCAATAAACTTATCCACGCCAAGCTTTTCAATATCTTTTTTAACCTTCAATCCGAGCTGTTCTTCCACCTTATTCTCTGCCGGCAGTCCGTGAACATCCCACCCCCAGACGCGGGGAACATATTTCCCCTTCATGGTTTGATATCTTGGAACCACATCTTTAGCAATACTCGGCAGAAGCGTTGCGTAGTGGGGAATGCCTGTAATAAAAGGGGGGCCGTCGTAGAAAGAAAACATCCTGGACTTAGGATTCTTCTTTAAGCTTTTTTCAAAAATTTTATTCTTTTTCCAAAAAGACAAAATCTCTTCTTC
>PFAH01000010.1 GCA_002773725.1 Candidatus Colwellbacteria bacterium CG10_big_fil_rev_8_21_14_0_10_42_22 | reverse complement strand
CCGCACATCAAAGAAAGGAGGTGAGCAAAAATGGCAGAGAAAATCTGCTTTAGCGAAAGAGGATCTTTCGTTCAGCACTGCTGGAGATTGGACACGCTGGAGTGTTCCATGTGTGGCAAGATGCCAGACGCTGAAACATTAGATGTTCTGAAAACGCACGGCACCACTATCTGTTGTAAGCCCAAAGAGATAACAGCAGAGAGCAGGCGTCTCAATGCACGCAATTACGAAAGCTCGTAAGTGGGGGCGCGAGTGAAAACAAAGCCCCCACTATCCAACACATTAGATGAAAAATAGCCCCTTAGGGGCTATAATTTTATATATGACAGAAATACAAGAACAGCCGGGATTAACACCTCATTTGGATAATCTTTCTTTTAAAGTTCAAGAAAGAGTTTCTTCTCCGGAGACAACTTTTATTGAAGGACAACATGAGCGAGACGCTCTCCACCAAGTAGTTGGTGAGCGTCTTGGTAAAGAGGGGAGCGCGCCTCAACCCACTTCTAAACCTAGCGATGATAGGCCTTATGGAGCAGAGCCCCCATCGTATGAAGACCCCAAGCTTAAGCCCCAAGTGGATGAACTTATCAACCTTGCTGTTTCTAAAGATTTAGATGACGCTATCAAAAAAGCTCGGGATATTAACGACCCCGCCATCTTAGACGCTTTCCACGATGCTATTGTAGACAAGCTTTTCAACCAATTAGTGCAAAGCGGTAAAATCAAACAGATTAAGTAATGAACGCCACCATAATTCTATTTCTTCTATTCCTTGTGTTGGTTATTGTATCGGCCATTTTTATATTAAAACACCGAAAACAGGGTTCTATAGTGCGCTCCCTAAACACGTCCTTATATTCAGTTATCTTACCTAAAGCAGATGAAAGTAGTGAGAAGGGCGAGGAACACAAAGTTATGAAAGACATGGAGCAGTTCCTAACCTCTTTGATGAGCTTGAGGGCGCGTGGATTCAAAGCCCTAATTTATGGCCAACCTTATGCTTCGCTGGAGTTAGCGGTGCACCACAAGGGAGATAAGATTATGAGCTATATAGCCGTGCCTCGCTCTATAGAGGGAATTCTTGAGAAACAGATTCATGGCGTATTCCCTTATGCTGAAGTCAAGAAAACCGAGGACTATAATATCTTTACCCCCGGAGGATTTAGCTTAGGTGCATGGCTCAGGACTAGCAACACCCCACTCCTATCTCTCAATACGTACGACAATATGAGTGCAGACCCGTTGTCGAGCATTGTTACCGCTATGAGCAAAATCGCCGAAGAAGGGGAAGGGGCATCCGTTCAATACATTGTTCGCCCCGCCGACTATCGAAAACAAAGAGAGATGGCCAAAAAGATTATAAAGGAGATGCAAAAGGGTCACGATTTTTCAAACGCCCTCTCTCGTGTTAAAGGTGAAAAAGTAAGAGAAGTAACTAATATCTTATCTACTCCCGCTCGGGATGCATCCGGCAACCCTCAACCTCAAAAGGAAATAGAGCCGAGCACAGTTGCGGACGAGGCCTTTATCAAGGAACTTCAGGAAAAAATTACCAAACATCACTTCCAAACTAACATTCGTTTGGTGGTATCGGCTGAGAGCGAAACGAGAGCCGAGCAAATCATTAGCGAAATGGAGTCCGCCTATCAGCAGTTTAGCAATCCCGTTGGCAATTCATTTTACACAAAACGGATTCGCTCTCGGAGTATGCGCAAATTTGTTTTTAATTATTCATTCAGAATCCCTGAACCCAAAAAAGCCAGCTTAATCTCCACAAAAGAATTGGTGGGACTATTCCACCTATCCTTATCTCAAGCTGGTGTACCTGGGTATAAGACGCTTAAGGGCAAGATTCTTGAGCCCCCATCAGAGATTGCTAGTGAAGGAGTTGTTTTAGGAGAAAACGAATTCAGGGGTAAAAAAAGCGTTATTAGAATGAGTAGAGACGACAGACGCAGGCATCTATACGTTGTCGGTCAAACTGGTACCGGTAAGACGAGCTTTTTCAAAAACATGATTAGACAAGATATCGAAAATGGTGAAGGGCTAGCCGTTCTAGACCCTCATGGAGAATTAGCTCAATATGCTCTCTCAATTGTGCCCGAGAATAGGAAACAAGACATTGTCTGGTTTGATCCGGGCGACTTATCAAGATCATTCGGCCTTAATATGTTGGATATTGACCCAAAGAGACCCGAACAGAAGACGCTAGTGGTTAATGAACTTTTAGGTATATTCCATAAGCTCTTTTTAGCAGAGACCATGGGTCCTGTTTTTGATCAATATTTCAGGAACTCCGTCCTTTTGCTTTTAGACGACTATGCACACGAAATACCGACTCTTCTCGATGTTCCAAAGGTCCTAACGGACAGCGAATACAGAGCAGATAAATTAAGTCGCGAGACAAACGAAGTAGTTAAGCGTTTTTGGGAAGGGGAGGCGGAGAAGGCCAAAGGAGAGGCATCTCTTTCAAACATTGCTCCCTACATCACTTCTAAAATTAACGGCTTTGTGGCGGATGAGTTTTTGCGTCCCGTTATTAGCCAGCAAAAAAGTACCATCAACTTTAGGGATGCCATGGATAATCAGAAAATAATTTTAGTTAATCTTTCAAAAGGGAAATTGGGAGATCTAAATTCCAACCTTATCGGATTAGTTGTAGTCGGTAAACTTTTAATGGCCGCTCTTTCGCGCGTTGATAGCGAAGAAGGAACTCGTAAAGATTTTTATCTATACATGGATGAATTCCAAAACATTACCACCCCCAGCATCGCTACTATTCTTTCAGAGGCCAGGAAATACAAACTCAATCTGATTATCGCCCACCAGTTTATTCAGCAACTTCAAGACGACATCAGGGACGCGGTCTTTGGCAACGTTGGCTCCATGATGGCCTTCAGAGTGGGAGCAGAAGATGCAGAATTTCTGGAAAAACAATTTGCCCCCAAGATTGAACAGAAAGACCTGATTGAGATGGATAACTTTCAGGCGTATGTCAGGATGTTGGTCAATGGTAAAACTACTAAGCCGTTTAATATGAAGCTCATCCCGCCTTCATAAGATAATCAATAAGGATATTAACACTTAGATGTTTCTATGGGGTGATTGATTTATACTTAAATCAATGAATAAAAAACTTTGGCTAATATTTTTAGCCGTCGTCATTTTGACGCTTATCTTAGTTGTTAATTTCAAAACCATAACTAATGGGCCTGCCGAGCCCACTGTCAGCGAGGTAGAACAGGGGGTTGATCAAGAATTCTTTGGGGAGGATGACTTAGGAACGACTCCGGATCTAGACGAGAATCTAGAGGAATTCGCTGAATAAAAATCAGTTAAAACCAATTCTATGAAAAACATTACCAAAAATATCACTATAGGAGTGTTAATGGCGGGGCTTGTGATGCCTGGTAGCTTGTTGGCGAGCATTCAAAGTGCTGTTAACACTAATTCTTTAGAGGATATGCAGGCATCCTTAAAAGAGATAACGTCTGAATATAAGAGTTTAGGCAACGACATCAAAAGTCTTAGACAAAGCTGGAAAGCTGACAAAAACGATGAAACTAAAGGCATGCTTAATAGTAGCGTCAAAGAACAGTTACTTCTTTTGGCCGAAATGTCAGAACTTTCTCTAAAGATAGTTGAGATTAAGGTGTCTCAATTGGAACCCATCAAAATGGCACCAATTGAATATGCGAGCACGTTGGAAAGAGTTAGGGAATTGATTAAAGAGGTGGCTACTCTAAGAAGATCTATTGAGAAGACAGTGGATGCGAAAGAATTATCCGTTCTACGTAACGAGCTTATTTTGTTTCGGGCAACCAAAATGAATAGGGCTGTCGGTTTCATAAAAATCGACTTAATGGCCGAAAAGATAGGCAAGTTGGATAATATTGTTTCCGGCACCATAAGGCCGGGGATGTCTAATAATGGCATTCAAGACAAAGACCTAACAGATTTGGTGGACGCCTCCGATAAGGCGATAGGCGTAGCGGTCTCTAGATATGAACTTGCGCTTAATGTCTTCGATCAATTACGAGTCGCAGGTGTATTAGAAGAGGCAAGGGCTGTCTGGAAACAAGGAAAGTCCCTCTATCAGACATTGGTTTCAGATACCAAGTCCGCCGTTGTGGTTGTTAGGGAAACAGCGACTTTGTATCGGGCCATTCTTGCAGAAATTGGTGGACCTAATACGACCAAGCCAGCCATAACTTATTTTGAGGTGGTGATTAATAGGGACTCCATCATGAATAATCTCGAAAATCCACCCCAAGCTATTGCTTATTGGGAAAGTAGCAATACTGAATACTGTGAATTTGTAGAAAGGATGGGCTATTCAACTGGGAAAGCAGAACTACCAGCATCCGGCTCACATATCTTTAAGCCAGAGACCTCTGGCACCGCTAGTTTCCGCTTGGATTGTTTCACGAAGGATGGAGGGGAATCGACATCTGCAACCGTGTCTGTAGAAATACCTAGCAGAGCTTCAATTGAAGCCAATTTGGTGAGCGCGACTGCCGTTGTAACGAAGGGAGCTTCTATAAATCCAGGAGAAGACATTTACCCCGATCAAGGTATCTTCGAGATAGTAATGGACGTTTCGGCCGTTGGTGAATCAGCTTCTGTCAGTACGGCTTTTGGTTTTGGTATACATGGCGGCACTGACATAATTGAGACCCACGCCGTAACATCAAATGCGGGCAAGGGGGCTGAGAATACAGTATTTATTGGAGCGAACCAGACCGTTAGATTCACCTTTACAGTTTCTGTGACTCCTAAAAGTGGAGCGGGCTTTTATAACGTGAGTTTGCAAAGCATCGCTTGGGGATTAGCTACGAGTTCTAAGATGGATCAGATGTATGTCATCGGTCCAGCCAAAGGAGGGGGTTATGGTTATCAGACGTCCCAAATCTACTTGAGCTCCAATACGAAGGGGTAGCGTTGTAAGAGATAGAGCATTTAAAAGACGTCCAGTGGGACGTCTTTTGTTTTTAAAAAAGTAAAACCGCCCTTTTTTGGAGAATAGGTGGGCGGTAACCTATGCGAATCTGGTGCGAAGCCAAGCCCAACCCTGACGGGCACGAGCATGGAGCCACCGACCGACCCTCCGCAGACCTCTGATAAGGTGCGGTCGGAGCCAGTTCCAGATTCCTCTTACAATGTGGCGGATGGTACGTCCCACCCAGCGGAAGAACCGCCGGATGATGCGCCCCCACGCCGCGTTGTACTGCTGGTGCCGTCCGAACATGACGGCGAATCCGAGCCCCATGACCCAGAGTACCAACAGAGAGCTCAGAATCGAGCTCAGCGCACTGATCATTTCACCTCTTTTCAGTGTACCAACGGTATTATACCACAAAATATAGGAGTAGTCAACATAGAACCTTAGATTTTATGCCAAATAGGAGGCAACAATTCTAAACGCAAAATACATATAGAAACTCGAAATTCCCATCATTATCAAGCTTGTAATTATTGAGGGTCGAAGTGGTTTGGGCAAGTGTTTGTTGTTTACATAAATCAAGAAGGGCGTATAGAGCGCCATCGTGAGGCCCGAAAGCACACCAGATATCACAAGGAGAGTTAATGGTTGCTCGAGTAGGAGTAGGAAAGCTCCAGAGATTACGATAAGTACTATCGAGATGTAATAGAGCTGACTTAGAGAAAGTTTATTGAATACAAAAAATATTTTCTGAAAAGGACCGACATGAGCATTGGTATAGACAATATCCGAGATTATTCGAGTTAGAGCATCAATCACTGTCCACATCACGGCAAAAATCATTAAGAATGCCATTATCAAGAAAAGATTATATCCGATAGGTCCCCAGACATTTCCAAAGATTTGCGCTTGGACTACCGCTACCTGTAAGCCCTCCGGCACGATGCCTTGAGGAGACAAGACGGCATAGGCATTGGCACTTAGAAGAAAAAGTGTAATAAAACCAAGCAAGAAAAAAATTACGCCCTGATCAATCGTCACGTATCTCATCCAACCCTTCCAGCGCTTCATGTTCTCGGGGTTTTTGACATCAAACTTATATCCCGTGGCGGGCGTGGCCTCCACTTTGCCTGTAATCGGATTTGTGATACGTCCTACATATTTTCCCATTCCAACTTGTTTATCCCGATACCATAGAGATACTGCCAAATTGAGCATCCCACCAGCACCAGCAAAAACAATTGCTCCAAGTAATACATTTATATCCACTCCCTCTGGAATCACTCCAAAAGAAAGGGCGCCCCTCCCGGCTTCTAGGAGGTCAGCAAGTTTTAAATTAAAGAAACTAATTACGAGTAAAAGCGTGAAAAAAGTGGGTACGAGTACTTTGAGAGATTTTTCGAGCATGGTGTATGCAATTCGTCCACTAAACGTTAAAAGAAGCACTAAACCCAATGTCATCCAAGACCAAAAAAGGTGTGTCCCAAATCCAAAAAGAGCATTTAAGGTGGTGCCGATAGCAGATGCCCACCCTGGCCAGATGTAGAGCAACACAGCTGACGGTAGCCAAAAGAAAACAGACCATTTAAATATACGAGCTGAAGTGGTAAAAAACCCCTCACCCGTAGCTACTTCATGCCGAGCCACTTCGCGGTTAATAAAGTATTGAAAACCAATTCCCAAAAGTGCCAACCACAAAAGTGAAAGCCCGTGCTTTGTAACAAGGTGGGGCCACAAGATAAGCTCGCCCGTGCCAATGGCAAGCCCCATCACTACAATTCCAACTCCAAGCGCCTTACTCCAATGCGGGGGAGCGGGGAGTTCTTTTTCTATAAGAGAAGGATATTTATCCATTTAGATATTATAAACGAAAATACTCTTAAAAATCTTAGTAGAAATTCGGGAAACCCTCGTAAAAGGATAGATTGGGAGTAAAATTGATATAAAGATGGAGAAGCAAGATAGAAAAATTATTAAAATCAGTTGGGAAGAATATCTTCGACATATTCAGAATATATATGAGCAGGTTGAAAACGACGGTTTTATTCCAAACCATATAGTCGCGATTTCAAGAGGTTCCCTCACTATCGGTGAACGAGTTTCTTATCTATTTAAGAAACCGCTCGTTGTTATGGCTGCAGAGAATTGGCCAGAGGGGAAGAAAATGGAAAGGATAAGGTTTGCGCTCCATTGTGTTTATACGACCGAAGATGTGTCGGGCAAAATTTTGCTCATAGATGATCTAACAGAGACCGGCGATACTCTGAAATACGGAAAAACGTATCTTATGAATAAATTTCCTAATATAAAGGAGATTAAAACAGCCACCCTTTTTCATAAAACAACATCAATCGTCAAACCAGATTATTTCGCCAGAGAACTTGAGCCGGATGAGACCGGATTAATACCATGGATTTTAAAACCCACAGAGAACCCAGAAATTTTACTTATAGATTAAATAATGGTTGCGGGGGTAAGATCCGGATGGAACCAAATAGTGGGAGAATTAGTGATTTTGAATACCTAAAAACGAAGAAGCCGCCTCAGTAAGTAGGGAAGAGGTTTTGACTTATGCCTCTTCGCTTTCCGTCAGCGGCGTTAGGCCCTCTCGGGTCGTATACATCCTATCCTACAAACCTGTGATGGTCTGTGAGAGGAGGAATACGATTTGCCCACCGAGCGTGACTGCAAAGCAGGCTACCTTGTGTGCCGGACTGAAGCCCTTGTAGGTGCGCCTGGTGGTTGTGTTCCGCATCCTGGCGAGCCTTCTGATGCGTGCCAGCACCCTTATCAAGATCACTGCCTGCGTGTACACCACGAGGATGTTAACCGCGGCGTAGATCAAGCCGATGCTCTGTGCCCACGGAGCGCCGTTCGTGTAGAGCTCCAAGCCGAGCAATACCTGGCGGTAATGACCAACGATCATCACCAACAGGAGGGCGACGGCCATCAGGAAACGACTCAGGCGTTGGCCCTTGGGAGCTGTGTACGCCCTAAACACCACGGGGGCAATGGCCAGTTTACCGGCCAAGGGAAGCTTGTTGATGTAATCGCTAAGCTTCCTGAAGGGCCGCACAGCCATTCGTACGTACGTCATCTCTCCTCCAGTTTTTTTCCGCCAGTTTTATACAAAAAAGCCCCCTTATATCACAAAATAAGCGATAAGTCAAGCTTTGTTGCGGGGGCGGGAGTCGAACCCGCTGCCTTAAGGTTATGAGCCTCACGTGCAACCGTTACACTTCCCCGCGGCGCCCCCTCCATAGCTTTAGGCGACGGAGGGACACATGCACTCCCCGGGGTGGGGGATGGGGAGCGCAGATGCATTTTAAAACCCACCAATTTTATTGTCAAAACCTTTGACCGAGCATTCAACTTGTTGAGCGCTTTAGGTTTTCCCCTTAGAATTAATATATATGCCCGACTTGGACAGTATTAAAAAAGATTACCCGAAAGAATTAGAGTCAGTTCAGGATAAAAACCAATTAGAAGCTCTTAGGGTCAAATATCTTGGCAGGAAGGGTCAGCTAACCTCTGTTTTGCGTTCTCTTAAGGATTTATCCGAAAACGAAAGAAAAACCCTTGGTAGTCAGGCAAACAAGCTTAGAGACGAATTACAGAACAAAATAGATGCTAAATTCCTAGAACTTGGCGAAGAAGAACTTCCCAGTATTGATATTACTCGTCCTGGCCATAGGCCCACTAAAGGACACATCCACCTTCTATCTAAGATAGAGAGCGATATTAGGAAGATATTTCTTTCCATGAACTTCTCTGTGGTAGAGGGACCGGAGATGGAAACCGAGTTCTACAATTTCGACGCTCTTAATCTTCCGGACTGGCATCCGGCACGCGAGGCGTGGGATACGTTTTGGCTTAAACCCAAAAAGGGTGAAGAGCAAAAACTTTTGAGAACTCACACATCGCCGGTTCAGATTAGATATATGGAGAAACACCAGCCCCCTTTCCAAATTATTGTTCCGGGTAGGTGTTTTCGATACGAAGCCACGGACGCTACTCACGAAACAAATTTCTATCAGTTTGAAGGACTAATGGTTGGCAAAGACGTTAATCTTACTCACTTTAAATACATTATTGAAAAATTCTTTGAGGAATTCTTCAAAGAGCAACAAGTAGAGGCAAGGTTTAGACCAAGCTATTTCCCATTTGTTGAACCGGGAGTAGAGGTTGATATGCGATTTAAGGGAGGGGATTGGCTTGAGATGATGGGGGCTGGCATGGTGCATCCACACGTCTTTGAAGCTGCTCATTACAATCCGCGTGAATTTCAGGGTTTTGCTTTTGGGATGGGTATCGAGCGTCTAGCAATGATTAAATACAAAATTCCGGACATGAGAATGTTTTACACAGGTGACTTAAGGTTTATAAATCAATTTTAATGACATGAATCCGGACACCTAATAAGCTTCGTTAATTAAGTTAGAAATATGAAAAACATAATGCATAAAATACAGCAACAGACAGGCATTCCGTCGAGCCGGTCTATGAGGTTCTCGTGCGAGAACCTAAAAGCTCATTAGGTGTTCGGATGAAATTCTCTTATAACTCAATCAAAAGATTAGTGCCGGAAGTGGGAAGTAAACAGCACGTCATAGAAGAGCTTAGTATGCGTGCTTTTGAAACGGAGGATGCACCAGGCAGTGTTTTTGACTCAGAGATACCCCATAATCGCTACGCCGATTCTGCTTCTCACTTAGGAGTGGCCAGAGAATACGCCATCATTACAGATAAAAAGCTTGTAGAGCCAGAACTAGCATCAGTTTTTCCCGCCAAGTCAAAGGGCTTGGTTAATATCAAGATAGATAATAAAGACGACTGTCCACGCTACGGCGCTTGCGTATTTGAGCTTGGCAAGAACGACAAGACCCCTTCTTGGATGGTGCAAATCTTGACTGATTGCGGATTAAGACCAATTTCTCCAGTAGTGGATATTTTAAACTACGTCATGTTGGAAATAGGTCAACCCATGCATGCGTTTGATGCAGATAAATTAGAAGGAGCAATTCACGTGAGACGCGCTAAGGTGGGCGAGAAAATCACCACCATAGACGATCAGGAGTTTAAGTTATCCAAAGACGATATTGTCATAGCCGACAAGGTAAGGGCTCAAGCCATTGCTGGTATTAAGGGAGGCAAGCCAGCTGAAATAGGCGCCAAGACCAGAACCATTGTGGTTGAGTCAGCCAACTTTGATCAGGTAGCGATTTATAAAACATCCAAGAGATTGGGGCTTATTACCGATGCGTCTATCAGGTTTGGACATGGACTTAGTCCGGAGCTTGTTGAGATTGGTCTTAATCGAGCGGCCACATTACTTCAAGAGGTGGCGGGTGCAAAGTTATTAGATTGTCTAGATGTATATCCCAAAAAGCAAAGCAGAGAAATTATCGGATTCGATATAGATAAGTTTAATAGTTTAACCGGACTTGAGTTTTCGGCCAACGATGCCTGGAACACTCTTAAAAAACTCGGCTTTAAAAAGACACCTTTCAAGAGCAAGAGTGAAAGGCATGAATTTATGGTAGAAGTGCCACCCCTGCGTCGGGATGTATCTATTTTCGAAGACCTGGTGGAAGAAGTGGTGCGCCTCTACGGGATTAATGAGCTGAAGTCCCGAGCGCCCCACATAAGTATTACTCCAGCCAAAGAGCAGGATATCACCATATTTAAAGATCAATTGAGACGCATCTTAACAGGCATTGGCTACACAGAAGTTTATAACTACGTCTTTGCCAAAAATGGGACGTCCACCGCTTATGAATTTGAAAAACCCCTAGCTGAAGATAAAAAATACTTACGTCAAACCCTTGCAGACAATTTGGAACAAAACCTAGGAGACAACGCACGCTTCTCTAGCGAAATTCGTCTTTTTGAGATAGGTAGCGTCTTTGACTTGAGAGCGGGTGAGCGATTCTCTCTAGGTTTGGCTATCAAATCAAAGCCGGAAAAATCATTCTTAGAATTGAAAGGAGCGGTTGAGGAACTTCTAAAAGGTTTAGGGCTTAGCGATTTCACCCTAGTGCCCGAGAAAAAAGAATTAACTATTAAAACGAGCAACAGGGTCTTGGGTAGAATCTGGCACGGAAAAAGAGATACTGCTTTTGCAGAACTTGAGGCAGAAGAACTGATGCGTCAGGAGCAAGGTGAGCGCGAATATCGACCCATCTCAAAATATCCGGCTGTTATTAGAGATCTTTCCCTAGCGCTTAAACAGCAGGTATCTGTGGGGGAGATCTTGGCAGAGATAGACCTCGCTGGAGCAAAGGATGTGGTGGATGTTGACCTCATTGACTACTATGACCCCCAACATCTGACATTTAGAATTATTTTCCAGTCAGATAAACGCACTCTCAAGGACTCCGAAGTAACGGAGGAGTTCAATAGAATTGTCTCTCGTTTGAAGAAAAAAATACCCTTTGAAATAAGATAGGTGAAAAAGGTCTAAATTTGGCTTAAAAACTGGCTTTTAGAGTCGGTTTTTAACTTGTTTTAACCCCGTGATTTAGGTATAATTTAAATACCTAAAAACAGGTGTTATTTTTTTGAAATGCCAGTAAAAAAACCAGTAAAAAAGTCCGCCTCGACTCGTGAGTCAGTACAGGGCGGGACTTCTAAAAAAGCAAAGACGAGCGACTATACTGCCAAGGATATTCAGGTCCTGCAAGGCCTTGATCCGGTTAGAAAAAGGCCGGGCATGTATATCGGTTCCACGGAGAGCAGGGGGCTTCATCATCTTCTATGGGAGGTTTTTGACAACGCTATTGATGAAGTAATGGCAGGGTATGCAGACAGTATTTTTGTGAAGCTTCACAAGGACGGCTCCATATCTGTTAAAGACAATGGTCGAGGTATCCCAGTGGATATCCATAAGCAAACCAAGAAATCCGCCCTTGAGACCGTTATGACCACCCTCCACGCCGGAGGTAAGTTTGGCGGTGAAGCATACAAGGTTTCGGGTGGATTGCACGGCGTGGGTGTCTCTGTAGTGAACGCCCTTTCCAAATATCTAAAAGCCGAAGTTTGTAAAGACGGAAATCTTTACATTCAGGAGTATGAACGAGGCAAAGCTAGAGCTAAGGTAAAGAAGATAGGCAAATGTGATACTGAAGGAACGCGCATCACATACGTTCCTGACAATCAGGTTTTCTCTGTCTTGGAATATGATCGCAAACAAATCATAGACAGATTTAGGCAAAGAGCTTATCTCACCAAAGGAGTGCGCGTTGGTTTTGTAGATGAGCGTGGAGATGAACCATTCTATTACGGTTTTCAGTTTGATGGTGGACTACGTTCATTCGTGGACTATCTCAACGAAGACGGCGCCAAACCCGTCCACAACAACATCTTTTATGTGCACAAAGAAGCGGAAGGTGTGGATGTAGAGGTAGCGCTCAATTATACAGACGGCATCGAGACCAAAGAGCTCGCCTTCGCGAATGGCATTAATACGATTGATGGAGGCATGCATCTTACTGGCTTCAGGAGTGCCCTCACCAAAAATATCAATGACTACGCTAAGCTCAATAATCTTTTAAAAAAAGGAGAGGATAATCTAACTGGCGATGACGTTCGCGAAGGACTAACTGTAGTTGTTTCCGTGAAGCTAAGAGAGCCCCAATTTGAGGGACAGACCAAGGGGCGCCTCGGTAATGCTGAAGCGAGAACGGCTGTTGAGTCCATCATGTCTCAGGCATTCAAGGACTTTCTAGAACTTAACCCCAACGACGCTAAAGCCATGGTGGCTAAAGCAAACCTGGCTGCTAGGGCGCGCTTGGCAGCCAAAGCCGCTAAAGACACTATCTTGCGCAAGGGAATCCTGGATGGATTGACGCTACCGGGCAAGCTGGCTGATTGTCTACCAAGCACGAAGGTAGAGGATGCAGAATTATTTTTGGTAGAGGGTGATAGCGCTGGCGGTAGTGCTAAGTCCGCTAGAGACAGGAAAACCCAAGCCATTCTGCCCTTAAGAGGTAAGATTTTAAATGCTGAAAAACACAGGATAGACAAGATTTTGGCGAACAGAGAAATGACTTCTTTAGTGGTCGCCATGGGTACGGCTATCGCCGAGGAGTTTGATATATCAAAGCTTCGTTACGGTAAGATAGTTATCATGACCGACGCCGACGTTGACGGCGCCCACATTAGGACGCTTATCCTTACTCTATTCTTTAGATATTTTCCACAAATCATTGATGAGGGACATCTTTTTATTGCTGAGCCCCCACTTTATAAAGTTAGTAAAGGTAAAACGCACGAATATGCTTATTCAGAAGAAGAGAGAGAAAAGTTGGTCAAATCAATGGGTGGTAGCGGTAACACCTCTATTCAACGTTACAAGGGTCTTGGTGAGATGAACCCAGACCAGTTGTGGGATACAACTATGGATCCGGCTACCCGCACCATGCGTAGAGTAGCCGTTGAGGATGCTAAAGAGGCAGACAAAATGTTTGAGATTTTGATGGGAGATGAGGTGGCCCCAAGAAAACACTTCATCCAACTTCACGCCGATACGGTTAAGAATTTGGACGTGTAGAAGAACAAGACAAAATAATATAAAGTAGAAAGATAATTGAATATTGCGATTTATCGCGAGAGGTAGTAAGAGAATTGGCTCTGTGACCTACCCGGCAACCCTCGGAAATGACGAACCGAGAAGGTGCTTACCAAAACTCGACTTGCTCTGCTTGCCCAGAGTTTGTCGAAAGGATAAAAATGTCGGCATTTTATTTGCCGAAAAATACGCAAGCGATATATCTCTTAGAAACAGAATATTTTTGTTTCAGCGACAAAAATTTCTTCGCCCTCGGGCTTTGCCTGAACTGAGCGCAAAGCCATGCGGGATGTTCATCAAGATGCATTGCCTGCGCATGCACTAAATAAAAAACATAAAACAAAAACAAATATGCAAACATACGAATTCGTTTCACCCAAACACCCGGATAAAATCTGCGACCAAATAGCCGATAGTATTTTGGATGCCTATTTAGAAAAAGATCCGGAGGCACGGGTAGCAGTAGAGGTGATGGGGGGGCATGGGAAAATCAAAGTCACGGGGGAAGTGACAAGTAGCGCCGAAGTAGATATCCCCAAAATCGCCCGCGAAGTTGTAGAGACGGATCCGTCTCGACCGAGCGGAGCGAGAGCGAGTTACGACGTAGAAGTATTTATTTCCAAACAAAGCCCCGAGATTGCTCGTGGAGTAGATACGGGCGGAGCGGGTGATCAGGGCATTATGGTGGGCTATGCGTGTAGCGAAACGGAAAACTTCATGCCGTATGGATATGAACTAGCGAGAAATTTGTGTAGGGATATATATAAGAGATATCCATTCGATGGCAAAACACAGGTGACGATTGACAAAAACAAAGTGACAGACGTTGTGGCTAGTTTCCAAAACACCAAAACAGTTGATTTAGAGACGCTTGTACGTGAATTCATAAAAGCGGACAAGTATCACATAAATCCCGCAGGAGAGTGGCATATAGGCGGTTTTGAGGCGGATTCAGGTTTATCGGGCAGAAAGATAATTATTGATAATTACGGACCATATGTGCCGGTTGGGGGCGGAAGTTTTTCAGGTAAGGATCCAACAAAAGTGGATAGAAGTGGCGCCTACATGGCACGCAAGATCGCGGTAGATTTACTAAAAGAGAGAAACGCTAAGGAAGTGGTTGTTCATCTAGCGTATGTGATCGGGGTAGTAGATCCTGTCTCTGCAGAGGCAGAATTGATTTACCTCGACCCGCAGGGGCGGGTGGAAAAGAGAAAGGAAACAATCACCGAATACGATTTAACCCCGCAAGGAATCATCAAACTTCTAGATCTTAAGAAGTCTCAATACCAAAAAACTGCAGGAGCAGGGCATTTTGGTTTATCTGATACCACGTGGTTCTAGGTGCCTGTCCCTCGTAGCCCTGCCTGCCGGTAGGCAGGTTTAGCGAAGTGGGATATAATAAGTAGGTATATGGAAGAAGCGGTAGAACATCAGCCGAAGTTGAGCCCGAAGTTTTTCTTTACTTCGCTTTTTATTCTTGTATGGCTCATTACCACCGTTACTTCATTTCTAAATGTTGTTTTTGGGGTTTTGAATAAAAAGTTTCCAGATGTCCTAAATGCGGATTATCAATATGGATACAATCCATACGAGCTGTCTGCTATGCGGTCGGCGCTTGCGACACTCTTAGTTATTTTCCCTGTTTTTATTCTGGCTTCTTACTTTTGGACCAAAATGCTCAAGGGCAGGTTGGGGCGAGTTGATTTAGTGATAAAAAAATGGATGCTCTATCTCATTGTCTTTCTAGCAACTATTACCATAGTTGTTGACCTAATCACTTTGGTGCGCTATTTCGTGGAGGGAGAGATTACAACTCGCTTTTTACTTAAGGTGGCAGCGACCTTGGTAACAGCACTAGTGGTGGGTCTTTATTACCTCTATGAGCTTAAAAACACAGAAAAAAGGAAAGCAGTTCGCATTTTGTGCCTAACTCTTGCGGTGGTGTTTGTGACATCAGCCGTGATAGGAGCTTTTATGATAATCGGATCGCCCATGGAGCAGAGGGCGCTTCGTCTTGATCAAAGACGTATTGAGGATTTACAGAATATTCAATGGCAGATAGTGAGTTATTGGCAGAATAAAGAAGTGTTGCCGAAAACATTAAATGACCTAAAGGACCCTCTGCAGGGATATTCTCTACCGGTTGATCCGGAATTTGAAAAGGGTAGGACATATGAATACAATGCCCTTAAGCCCCTTACTTTTGAGCTTTGCGCCACCTTTACTAAGCCAATGCCGGAAGGTTGGGTGGAGTACTATCGCGGGGGAGGCATAGTGCCGATGGGCGGGAAAGGAGGGTACATAGAAGATATGGCGATTTCTTATCCATGGCCGGGAGGTACGAATGATTCTTGGGATCATGAGGAGGGGAGGGCTTGTTTTGAGAGGACCATAGACCCTGAGGTTTATAGGCCTTATGGGGTGGATTAGGGGTTCACTCCACACATTTTCTCAGAAACAAAATAATTCAGCTCCAATAACTGGATTTTCTTTATCATTGAATAATTTGATTATTCATTAGATTTCTAAATTTTTGAAAAATGATTTTTTTTGACGGGGGATTTGGAGTTGATATTGACGAATGAAGTATATCGTGGTATAATGCATTCACAGTTCTTTAAGCTATCTACACTTGATTTCAACTCCTATCCCAGATTATAAATGTGGTTTGGGATAGGAGTTGAAATCCAGTTCCTAGACCAATGACCGGGAGGTCAAAATGTTCTCGTTGACGTACAGGCTCGTCTTTTTCGTGGCGATGGTGTTCATTGGATGCCTCCCTTCGGGAGCGAAGGAAGCATTCGCGAACGGAGAGGACTTTCTCGCGTGGGATTTGACGGTGATTTTCGTCATTGTCCTCGCGTGGGCCTTTCTCGGGATTGTGTCGAAGGAGGACGACCAACTACTTCGCTCTTCGGCGACATTCGTGCTTCTGGGGTTGCCCTCCGCAACCTTCGTTGCCTCGATTGCAGTGGAGGAACTCTCGGCAGCGTTCGTCGTCGTTGGGATCTTCCTTCTCGGCATCGCCCAGGTGATGCTGTTCATCTACCCTGGAGAGAGGGTGGGTACTAGCAGCTAGGGAAGTCGTAGAGGGAGAAGCATCGAGCTTCTCCCTCTACGCAGATTAACCGCTCAAAGGCGGTTTTCACGTTTTTGGGTGTAGAATTTAGGCATGACTATCAAAGACGAATCAATGGGAGTCATCCCAGTGTTTAAGAAAGGGGATGAATCAACAAAAATCCTCATTATCAAACACAAAGGTGACCACTGGGCTTTCCCTAAAGGTCATGCAGAAGAAGGGGAATCGATTGAACAAACCGCGCGAAGAGAGCTTTTGGAGGAAACTGGAATTAGCGAGGTTGAGATTGATTTTGGCAATAAATTTGTAGAAGAATATTCATTTCCTAGAGATGGCAACATGTACGATAAAACGGTTACGTATTTTGTGGGAATTGTTTCGACTATTGATAAAGAGATTGCCCCAGACCCGACAGAAGAGATAGAAGAATCAAAGTGGGTCTCATTTGATGAAGCTCAAGACATATTAACGCACGAAGAAGCGAGAGCCGTATTAAAAGAAGTAAGAGATTATCTAGATTAATTCAAAGAATCCCTCCGTCAAAGATGGGATGGTGCACATGGGATTTTTTGACGAGAGATTAGTAAAGTTTTGCGGTATACCGCTTTTTTTGTGTATAGTTTGAATAAGAAGATTGCACCTTGGAGGAAAGCTATGGCTCATGACCTGGCAACTATCAACAAGATTCTGGCGAAGATTGTGGAGCTCTACGGCGATGAACCGTTTCCCATTCTCGACGAGATTGAAGCATTGGAGGCGGATGGATTCACTTCCGGCGACATCTCTTTTGCAAACGCCAGCCTTGTTTCGGGAAACTATTCGAGACTGGCGTTCGCGCCTTGGGGATGTATGCGAGTGATAGATCCAGAGCCCATTGTCGTTACCACGGCCTCATAGGAGCCCACTCAGATGCCACGCAACCAGCGTGGCATCATTCTTTTTGGTGGAGGATTAGTAGTTTTTGAATATCTAAAAACGAAGAAACCCCCGACGCCGAGCCGAAGAGGGAATCTTCGTTGGCGATGGGGGTTGTGTTAGGTTGTAGCAGGACTGAGGTCTCCGAGGTGGAAGTTCATCCTCCCGGTGTTGATGCCGTGCCAGATGCTTCTATTGGCAACATCTGCAGCATCGAGTGGTCCAAGATCCGTCTCCCTCATGAGCCATATGGTCAGATCGATCTCAAGATCTGCCCAACCAACAGGATCACCGCTGTATGCGTTGACAACGTCGGTTGCCACAGAGGCAACGAATTCGATTACTTCGTCCATCTTTGTGTTGGTGGTCACCTTCTCACCTCCTCGAGTATGGGGATGTGGAGGATGCAATCTCCGTGTGTGCCGAGAAGCCCTTGGTCCAGCATCCTCGAGTACGCACTCCTGAAGGTTCCCTTGTATAGACCTCTTTCCCAGAGAATCATCATCACCATCTCGAAAGATGGTTCAAGACCATTTCCCTCAAGGGTCTTGATGACGAAGTGAATCAGTTCCTGAAGATCTGGCGAATCACCGAATCCTCCACTATGGAGCTTCAACTCATCTGTGTGACGATTGGCTGATTCCTGTTGGAGGGCCTCAATTCGCCTGTAGATGTCAGCGGTTTCGAGGATGGACTCTTCGGTGAACCTAGTCGTGTCAAAGGCCATGCAATACTCCTCTCTTCGGTTTTATATGTATAACAGATAAATTCTAGCGTCGTCCAGTGGGAGATTAGAATATTCAAAAACAATACGACCCCGCCCCCTCACGAAGCCGTACTGCTTTGTTCGGGGAACGGGGTTAGAGATAGAGGAAAACAATCTCGCGAAGAGGGTTGCCGTCTTGGTCAACGACGAACAATCGTTCACCCTCGCTGAGATTGAAGTTGCCCCATTTGGGATCCATCCTCTTCCTGATGTAATCCGAGACGTTGCGGATGTCACCTCGAGCTTGTAGTTCCTTATAAACGTCTGGGTCGACGTTTAGAGAAATCTTCCTGAACTTCTTACCCATAGGGAGTTTCTCCTCGTTGCTGTTAAGCAACGCCGAGGCGGGGGAGTTTCACCGCGATTTGCAACAAAACATCTTCGGGAACGATTCCCGAAGAGTCGATGGCGGTCCGCAGTTGGCTAGCAATCCGATCTTCGTCGCGTTCGAGATAAGCGTGGCCTTCGACTTCCACCCGCACGTCGGGGACGTGACGAGCCGATTTGTCGAAGAAGGGGGTGTCGAATTCGATACCGCCACCCATACCCACAATCGAGGGCAACTTCTCCTCTAACAAGTCGCAGAGCGCCGAGAGAGTTCCCTCGGATCCGTCAGTGAGTGCATCTTCTTTGCGACGAATAGTTACGAAGGGCATACATCTTCCTTTCGAGTAAAGGGTCTAGAGATTTAATACAATAAACGTAGTAAACCGTCAATGTATCTTATATAAAAGCTTTATTTGATATGATTTAAACATGGGCTCAATGATAGACGACAAAACCGCCATTAAAGAGAAAATTATCAAAGCCATTCAGGGTAGAAATAAGGTGGAAATCTCTTTCAAGAAAGAAACCACAGAACAGTGGGCCATTAGAAAAATATCCCCGTATGATATTTATCCACGGGACGACAGGGAAAGTAGTAAACCGAGAGATTACGTTATTGGGTATATTGATGCAGATATAGGCAGAGAGGCGCACGTCTTTTCAACGTATCTAGACAATGTCTATGCCGTAGATATTTTGAACGAAAAGTTTAGCGGACAAGATATCAAGAGATTGGTAGGCGCAAAGGGGGAGCCGAACGTGGCTCGGGATTGGTAAAGTACTTGACGAATACTTATAAAATCTGTAATCCTAAAAGTAGGACATAGACAAAAAGGGGAGTATTGTGTCAATTTGGGTAGATTTGCTCGCAAGTGAGTTGGAGCTCGTTGAACTCAATCCCGGTAATCCGTTTGAGCCCATGGTCGATGTGAATCCTGATAGGGACCATGTTGTCGGCGAAGTCAGTGATGAGCTGAGGCGTCTCTACCTGACGGCCATTAGATGGATAAAGACCTCAATGGAAATCAACGTTGAGGCAAATTTCACACAGGACACTCAGCAAGCCGAGAGATTGGCTATCAAGGCTCATGAACTCCAGGAAAAAGGGAAGATTCTCAGAAACATTTTCTGGGCCGCTCTCAAGGACGAGCACAAGATGTGGAACAAGCCCTCCGTGGGTTTGCGCTCCGGCTGGATTGCGGTCTGGTCGGAACCGGAAACTCCGCACATCATTGGCTTCCTGGAAGACCTCTTCGGTGGGGATGACTAGAAAGAAATCCTCACACAGATGCCACGCAACCAGCGTGGCATCATTCTTTTATGACTGGTCTTGCGAAGAGTCGACTCCTTCGCTATTATTTAGAGCGCATATGTTTAGTAAATTCAGACTTTATATAAAGGAGTCAACTCGTGAATTTAAGAGAATAAATTGGCCGAGTCGCAAGGAAGCGACTGTTTTAGTTATGGTGGTGATTGTGGTTTCGCTTATAATTGCGGCTTACCTGGGCGCTTTGGACTTTGCGTTCGTATATTTATTGGAATTAATTGTTAAATAAAAATGGCTGAAGCGCAGAAACAACAGGAGAAGGGTATCGCCCAGTGGTTTGCGGTGCACACCTATGCTGGTTATGAAGACGCAGTTGCCCGCTACCTAAAACAACGAGTAGATTCACTCGAGATGAATGACAAGATATTCAAAATCCTTGTTCCTAAAGAAAAGAAAATAAAAATTAGAAGCGGGAAAAGAATCACGGTAGAAGATAAGATATACCCAGGATACGTATTAGTGCAAATGACGATGGAGCCCGATTCTTGGTATGTGGTAAGAAACACCCCTCGCGTTACTGGTTTTGTAGGATCTGATTCCACCAATCCGACTCCACTTTCGTTTGAAGAGGTTGAATCATTAATGGCGCGCATGGGAGCAGGCGAACCGGAATTGAAGTTGGATGTAAGTATTGGAGAAACGGTTAGAATAATAGATGGGCCCTTCAAGGACTATGATGGCAAGGTGGCCGAGGTTGACGACCAGCGGGGAAGGATTAAAGTAATGGTTCCGGTTTTCGGCAGAGATACGGCCGTTGAGCTGGACTCGCTACAGATAAAAAAATTATAAACAATAATGGCTCCGCCGGAGGCGGATGCTCATAATTTTAACTAAAATAAATTTCAGAAAATTATGGCAAAAAAGATTAAATCAGAGTTAAAACTTCAGATCCGTGCCGGACAGGCAAACCCAGCTCCTCCAATCGGGCCCGCTTTGGGTCAGCACGGTCTTTCTATTCAGGATTTCTGTACTCAATTTAATGAAGCCACCAAGGAAATGGGAGGGGACATTATTCCCGTCGAAATTACTGTCTATGAAGATAGAAGCTTTAGTTTCAGATTAAAAACTCCACCTGCATCAGATTTACTCCGTAAGGCAGCCAATATCCAAAAGGGATCCGGCGAGCCCAATAAAAAGAAGGTAGGTAAAGTGAATAAGAAGCAAATTCAGGAAATTGCTGAAAAGAAAATGGAAGATCTCAATGCTGACAAGATTGAGTCAGCTGTGAAAATCATCGAAGGCACTGCTCGAAGTATGGGCATTGAAGTAGAAGGTTAGCCCCTCCTCCCCCCCCGACAAGCTCAAGATAAATCGCGTTCTAGATCAACCCAAGAGAACTTTAACTCACCTTGCTCGCCCCGCTCCTCACGAGTTTTTTCAAACCCTGAATAATCAGGGAAGTATGTGTCCGCTTCCATCTCGTCCTCAACCAGAGTCAAATAGAGTTTGTCTGCTAAAGGCAGGGTTTGTTTATATATTTCCCCACCTCCAATTATAAATATTTCATCTATGTCTAGACGCTTAGCTTCATCGATTGCCTCCTCTAGTGAACCAAAGATTAAGCACCCCTCGGCCTTAAAACCTTTATTTTTACTGACAACTATATTCGTCCTGCCGGGGAGGGGCCTGCCGATAGATTCGTATGTTTTGCGCCCCATGATAATGGGATGTCCGAGTGTGATGCGCTTAAATCTTTTGAGGTCTTCGCTGATATTCCAAAGAAGTTGATTATCTTTTCCAAGCGCCCGTTTCTCTTTAGAAATAGCAGCTATGATGCTAACTTTTGCCATGCTTTATATCCTAACTTATAATCCGTTTAGTAGAAGTATAGCTTATATCAAACATGAACATCAGGGATAAAATAGTCACGGACTACAAAGAGCTGGCGAAGAAAGTTGAAGCCCACAAAATACTTGGCCATAAAGTGGTCTGTACCATTGGTTCATGGGATATGCTCCACATCGGACACGTTAGATATCTAAACACAGCCAAAGATTATGGAGACGTCTTAATAGTTGGCGTGGATAGTGATGAAGCGATTAAGTTTTATAAAGGACCTAATCGACCCATCATTCCCGAGGAGGAAAGAATGGAGATGCTTTGTTATCAAGAATGTATCGATTATGTCGTGCCCATACACGATGTGGATATCAGGGGCAACTGGCAGTATGGAATGATAAAACAAGTGCCGATGGACGTTTTTATATCTGTCAGCGGGGACAGTTATACACCCGAACAAGAAGAGATGATTAATAAATATTGTGGAAAACTGGAGGTGATTCCACGCCAGGCCGAGCAAACATCATCAACCGACATTATCCAAAATGTTTTAAAAACACATTTGGCGAAAAACATTCGTAAACTTCGTAAACCCAAAAGAGTGCCTCAACAGGACTTATTTGGTGAAAATGGAAAAGAAAATGAAGCGTAATCTAGTTTTGCAAATGCCCGTTATTCATCAAGGGTATTTAGACATTTTAGATAACAACAGTCAGGAGATTGAAAGGGTCTATATTATTGGAGAGGAACTTTCAAAAAAACTTATTCCATACGCACACGCCATCAGACCCTTGGAAGAAGACGTTGCAAAAAAGATTCTTCAGAATTTAGGGTATGAAGACGTAGAAATACTTAAAAAAGAGAATATTGCAGGTCTAAAAGACGATTCTTTAATAATGGTTGAAGACGATGCCTCTAGGGCGCTTGTAGAAAGACATCTAAAAGGGGCGGATATCAAATGGTTGAACGTCTTTCTCAAGAGAGATAGATCTAGCGTCTTTAAAGAAGAGCCGTCCCAAGAAGAAGAGGTCTTGGATGAAAAAAGCATTTCCATGATAAAGAGGGCATACACCCAGGCGGAAAAAAGCTCTGACCAATGGCGACAAGTTGGTGCAGTATTGTTAAAAGATGGAAAAGTAATACTTGAGGCATACAATCAGGGAACGCCATCTGACCACACACCTTATCAAATAGGAGACGTTAGGGACTATATGGAAGTAGGGGAAAGACCTGACCTATCCGGTACGATTCATGCCGAACAACAAATCATCTCAAGGGCAGCCAAGGCGGGTATATCTTTAGATGGAACCAAACTTTTTATAACCCACTTTCCATGTTCTGCATGTGCAAAACTCATAGTCGCATCGGGCATAGGGGAATGTTATTTTGGCGAAGGTTCATCCAATCTGGAAGGAAAGATGATATTGGACACAAATAATATTAAGATTTATAAAGTTAAAATATGAAACAATACTTAGATTTAGTTGAAGATGTGCTTCAAAACGGCAAGAGGAGAGAAAAAACCCTACAGGGTTCGGGTGACTTGTCTGTCTTTGTAAGGACTAAAACGTACCCCGTAAGCGAAGACGCCTTCCCAGTACTAACCACCAAGAAGATAAATTTTCATAACGTAGTAGTAGAGCTCTTGTGGTTCTTGTCTGGCGAGAGCAGGTGGGATTATCTGCACAAATATAACGTTAAAATATGGGACGTATGGGGTGTTAAGGAAGTAGCCGAGAAATATGGTTTAGAAGAAGGGGACTTTGGGCCGATATACGGACCGAACTGGATTCATTGGCCAGATGTTAAAAGAGACGGCGAACTTAACCAAATTAAACGCCTTGTGGAAGAACTTAGAAAGAACCCCGACTCTAGACGACACAAGGTCGTTGCCTATAATCCTGCTTCGGTTGATGATGTGATGGTGGCGCCCTGCCACGGAGATTTTAAATGTTACGTAGATCTAGAAACTCAAGAACTTCATCTCAATATGGTTCAAAGAAGCGCAGATGTACCGATTGGAGTGCCCTACAATATCAGCTCATACTCATTACTTTTAGTGATGTTGGCTCAAGTAACCGGATATAAACCCGGCAATTTCATACACACCACTCAAGACACGCACATTTATCTTGACCAAGTGGATCCAATCAAGGAACAACTTACAAGAGAACCGCGCCGACTACCAAAGCTTAAGATAAATAAAGACGTTAAAGATATATTTGAGTTTAAACCAGACGATTTTGAACTTGAGGGATATGACCCCCACCCATTTATTAAAATTCCAGTAGGAATTTAACCAATAGGAAAATTAACTAGCTTTGCCTTGCCGTCTTCGTCCGCTTCGGGCTCTATGAGGTGGGCATGTAGATGGTGGACCGTTGCCCCCGTCAAATTAGAATCACCAAACCTTAACGCCAAGGCACCACCGGCTATTTTATATTGATTAGATGCCCATTGGGCTAGCTCCAGCATATCTTTCCACTCTTCGGGTTCAAGCTCGGAAATATCTTCCATATGACGACTTGCAACTAAAAGAAGATGAGCGCGCGCATGGCTATACGGCCATTTTGCCTCTAATAATGACCAATACTGCGTTTCTTCAACTACCGGTTTGCCATGAAAACGTTCTAAATTTTCTTCACAAAAAGGACAAACCCCTTCTTTTTCAATTTCGTCCATAATCTCGCTTTGGTTACCCGTGCGGACATGAGATTTGTTTATAAAACGTGACTTGCTCATATAAATATTTTAACAAGCGTTTCTTAATTATAATACCTCGAACCTCGGCAACCCGAATTGCTTTCGCAATTCAGGTCGCCGAAGTTCGTTGTCGGTCCTTTACCCGACGTAGAAAGCGACTGGAGTTGACAGACCCCTCTCGTCAAGCTTCGGTACCACTAGGTGGAAATGGAGGTGGTGAACAGTTGCCCCAGAGATGTCGGAGTCGCCGAAACGAACTACCAACGCTCCTCCATCAACACCCATCTCTTCGGTTACCTGAATGAACATTCTGAGTATGTCCATCCACTCGTGGAGATGTAGATCGGCGGGGCTCGTCACGTGACGTTCTGACACGATGAGCAGGTGAATCTTCGCGCCCTTGGAGGGAAACTCGTTCTCGAACATGATGGCCGAGTCGAGACGTCGAAACTTCCGCCCACTCCTTTCGAGTTCTTTGAGACAGAAGATGCAAACGCCCCTCTTCTCTGCTTCTTCGAGCTTCCCTCTGTAGTCACCAGCCCATCTTGTGTTGTAGAGAATGCCTTTGCCCGAATCAGGAGTATCGTTGACGACCATTACGGCACCTCCGCGCTAGATGTAGGGTACTCCGGCAGGCAACATAGCAAAAAGCTTTTTAGGGGTCAAGATAAAATGATATGATGGGACTAAGTATGAAATATAAGCCCACAATTGGATTAGAGATTCACGCGGAGTTAGCGACCAAAAGTAAGATGTTTTGTGCGTGCGAGAACAACCCACACGATGCAGGACCTAATACTAATATCTGTCCGGTTTGTTTGGCCCATCCCGGTGTTTTACCCGTGATAAACAAAGAAGCAGTAAAATCTGTAATTAAGGTTGGGCTGGCGATCGGTGGGAAAGTATCAAAGCATTCCAAATTTGATAGAAAAAGTTATTTCTACCCCGACCTTCCTAAGGGCTATCAAATATCTCAATATGATCAACCCTTGATTGAAGGAGGTAAGCTCGCCGGTGTAGAGATTGAGAGAATCCATCTTGAAGAAGACACCGGGCGCCTATCACACGCTAAAGATGGCTCTTTAGTGGACTTCAATCGAGCAGGCGTGCCTTTAATGGAGTTGGTTACTAAGCCAGTTATTGATTCATCAGAAAAAGCGCTTGAATTTGCTCGTGAACTTCAGCTCGTACTCCGTTACTTACATGTATCTGATGCTGATATGGAAAAGGGGCAAATGAGGGTGGAGGCCAATATATCAGTCAGTAAAGATAAGAAGCTTGGCACCAAGGTAGAGGTTAAGAACATTAACTCTTTTAAGTCGGTTAAGGACGCCATTGCTAGCGAGATAGAGAGGCAAACGAAGTTACTTGAGGAGGAGGAAAAGGTAATCCAAGAAACACGGGGTTGGGATGAGGGCAAAAGGAAAAGCTTTTCTCAAAGAATCAAAGAGGAGGCAAATGATTATAGATATATGCCAGAACCAGATTTGCCACCAATGGACTTTTCAGCCAGCAACGAAATCAATATCGAAGAACTCAAAAAAGAATTACCCGAATTACCTTGGGAGAAACGAGAAAGATTTAAGAAAGAATATGGATTCAGTGATGGAGACGTTTTAGAACGCTTAATCAAAGACAGGGGAGAAGCGGAATTTTTTGAAGAGGTGGTTTCAGAGCTTGGAGATAAAGATCCTAACAAGATTAAACTTGCCATCAATTATATAGACAGCGATCTAGTGGGGATTATGAATGAGATAAAGTCCGGTTGGGATGATTTTAAAGTTACACCAGAAAACTTTGCTGAATTAATAACCCTCATTAATAGCAACAAAGTAACCTCGCGAGTAGCCAAGACGGTGCTTAGAGAAATGTTTGAAACCGGTGCTGACCCCAGTCAAATTATAAATGAATCGGGATTGGTTGGCTCAAGTGATGAAAGGGTTGAAGAAGCAGTAAATAAAGCGATTAAAAATAACTCCAAAGCCGTATTGGACTATAAAAAGGGTAAAGAGAGTGCCCTCAAGTTTCTTTTAGGGCAGGTTATGGGCGATCTTAGGGGGACAGGAAATCCCGAACGAGTGGAAGAGCTTTTGCGGGAGCATCTATCCAAATAATATTCTTATCTCTTTTAAACCAAGTTAATTGACGTCTAGCGTATTGCCAAGTTTGGGTGACTAGCGTTGATTCCATCTCTTCAAGAGATAATTTTCCTTGTAAGTGTTTTGCTATATATCTAAATTCTAGCCCCAATTCCTCAAGGCGACGCCAGCTAAGACCCCTCCGATGCAAACTCTTTACTTCGTTTATCATGCCTTCTTTCAATCTGCTTCTTAGGCGTTTTTTAATCTTTCTTTTTAGTTCATCGGCTGGATAGGATATACCAATTTTTAAAATGTCGTAAGGGGAGTGTTCATAATTAACAAGGCCAGTACCTTGGATTGGGCTTCTGGTCATAACTACAATTTCAATAGCCCTTATAATGCGACGTCGATTATTTTGATCTATACGTTTAGCAGTATGAGCATCAAGAGCCGTTAATCTTCTTAAAAGAGCTTCATTATCTAATTTTTCTAACTCTCGGCGTAATTTTCTGTTCGGTGGCACTTTAGGAATGTTGATGTCGTGTAAAAGAGCGTCTACATAGAATCCAGAACCACCCTCTATGATAGGCAATTTACCGTGCTTAAGAATATCGTCAATTGCCCTAGATGCTTTTTTCTTGAAGTTTTGAACGGTAAAACGTTTTCTGGGAGAGATAACATCAGTTAAATAATGGGGAATACCATGATAGATGAACTTTCTTTTGAGCCCCTCTCTTTGCCAACTACCCGGCACTTTACCGGCCGTCAGATTGAGCCCCCTATATACCTGTCTGGAGTCAGCGGAGATAATTTCTCCGTTGTGTTTAATAGCAAGCTCGAGAGCAATTTCGGATTTGCCGGACGCATTAGGCCCTACAATCGCCACCACCCTCGGTTTTCTATTAGGTTCTTTGCGCATGGAAAAAGAACCTATTTCTTTTTATAGATCTCCTCGTTCAAGATCTTTATAAACTGTGATAGTTTTTGAGCACCAATGTCTCCCTTCCCGCGCTTACGGACCGCAACAGAATCAGATGATTCTTCTTTATCGCCAACTATTAATAGATATGGAATTTTGGCCTGTTCCCCCTCACGAATACGTTTGCCCAAAGTTTCGTCTGAATCAGAAAGATATACTCTAATATTTTCATGTTCTAACTCTTTAACTATCTTTTTAGCGTAAGGGCCATGTTTTTTACTTACAGGAACGACTTGTACTTGAATGGGGGAAACCCACACCGGGAAAGCACCAGCAGTATGCTCTATAAATATAGACATAAATCTCTCGATAGAACCCATGATAGCAGCGTGAATCATTACTAATCGTTCGTGCTTGCCCTTTTCATCTATACAATAAATATCAAATCGGTCAGGCATATTCATATCCAGCTGAATAGTGGCGACCTGGCGTTCTCTACCCAAAGAATCGAAAGCAATAAAATCGATTTTTGGACCATAGAAAGCGGCTTCACCCTCAACAAATTTTACCCTAGCTTTGCGTTCGCGTGCGATATCTTTCAGGGCCTTTTCCGCTTTTTGCCAGCTCGCCTTAGTACCAAGATAGGCGTCAAAATTCTTAGGGTCGTGTCCTGAAATGCGTACTTCTAGTTCAACAAAACCAACTCCTTTATAAAAGGCATCAACAATATCCCAGATTTTAAAGAATTCCTCTTTTACCTGAGATTGTCTACAAAAGACATGCGCATCGTCTTGAGTAAAAGATCTAGCCCTGGCAATACCGGATAACTCGCCGGATTGCTCGTCTCTGTAACAGGTGGTGGTATTGGCATACCTAACAGGCATATCTC
Source organism: Candidatus Colwellbacteria bacterium CG10_big_fil_rev_8_21_14_0_10_42_22 (assembly GCA_002773725.1). GTDB lineage: Bacteria > Patescibacteriota > Minisyncoccia > UBA6257 > Colwellbacteraceae > 1-14-0-10-42-22. Next base: position 29,642 of record PFAH01000010.1, on the reverse strand, counting down.
GATAACTTAACTGTTTGCGTTGGAGTATTTGAATGTGGTGAGGGCAGTTCATCGGTTTCATAACAAACTCATGACCTTCGCGACTTCTCACGTGAAAAAGTTCATCCTGAAATTTATCCCAATGCCCAGAAGTTTCATAAAGTTCTTTTTTAGTAATATGAGGAATTTCAACCCTTTCATAGCCACGCTCTTTACGAAGTGACCAAACAAATTCATCTAAAAGGTGACGCATACGTGTACCCATGGGGGTCCAAAGAGGGAGTCCGGGGCCAACCAAATCAGAAAAAGTAAAAAGATCTAACTGAGGACCCAAAACTTTATGGTCTCTTTTTTCTGCTTCCTCGCGTTGTTTTATATATTCATTTAGCTCTTTGGACGTTTTGAATGCCAGTCCATATACTCTTTGAAGTTGTTTATTTTTTTCATCTCCCTTCCAATAAGCACCAGCCAAGCGATCTAGTTTGAACGACTTAGGATCAATCTCGCGTGTGTTTTTAACGTGCCCTCCGCGACAAAGGTCTTCAAAAACATCACCTGTTTTATAGATTGAGAGCTGTTTTTTCTCTTTAACGAAATCTTTAATGAGGTCGAGTTTAAAGGGCTGGTTCGTAAATGTTTTTCGCGCCACAGCGGATGTTGCTTTTTTACCCGAAAAAGAAAGTCCCTCCTTAATGAAATTCCTCATGCGTGCTTCTATATCTTTTAGATCTTCCGGAGTTAGGTTGCGCGGTAGATCAAAATCGTAATAAAAACCATCGTCTATGGCGGGACCAATACCCAACTTAGCTTTCGGAAATTTCTCTAATACTGCTGCCGCCAATAAATGAGCAAGCGAATGCCTAACCTTTTCTACTTGGGCGTCCGCCTTGGCCAGATTAGCCCCTACAGAGTTATTTCTTTTACGTTTTGGCATATAATTTTTGCTTCACCATCACGGAGAGAAACTCTACCAGATATGTGAATCGCCTTATTGCTCTCCCACAAACTGCCGGTTTTAGACAATACGTCAGAGAAAACCAACACCTCTATAGTATCGCCCAAATCTTCGATAGTGGCAAAAGCCATTAGTTGATTGTTTTTAGTTACAATTTTGCGCACCGGTCCCACTATTCCACAGATTTTAACCATAGACCCATCTTTTGCATCCGCTTTTACGCTCTTGATGGTTTTAACAAAATCTGGATTAACATTCTCTAGATATCTTTTAAGGGGATGTTCTGTAATATAGAGACCTAAGAGCTCTTTTTCCCAGGTTAAGGTCTCCGATTTGCTAGCTTGACGGGAAGCTGGCTGAAGCTTTACCTCAAATTTATGAACTCCTCCAAAAAGTCCCTGACTGCCATTATTGCCGTTTTTCTCACCGGCGGCTTTGAGAACAGTATCCATATTCTCAAGAGCCGTCATTCTGTCTATACCAAACGAATCAAGGGCACCGCTCATAATCAAAGATTCCATCCCTTTTTTATTGAGGCCGTGAACACGAGTACGCATTGCAAAATCAGCCAATCCTTCAAATGGACCACCCTTTTGGCGCTCTTCAACCAACTTTTCCGTTAGGGCTAACCCTACGTTTTTGATAGCCGACAAACCAAAGCGAATATTTTCTCCCTCAGGAGCAAAGTGCGCCACGCTTAAATTGATGTCGGGAGGCAGAACTTGAATATTCATCCTGTTGGCCTCTTGGATGAAAAAGGCAATTCGCTCAATATCATTACCAGCGTGATTGAGAAGAGAGGTTGTGAACTCTTCTGGATAATGGGCTTTAAGATAGGCCGTCCAGTAGCCGATAAGAGCATACGCCACAGCATGAGAACGATTGAAGCCGTAGCGAGCGAAGGGTGGGAAAAGATCCCAGATCTTTCCAGCCGTTTTTTCATCTATACCATTTTTAATTAACCCAGCTGTTAGTTTTTCTTTTTGTTCATCCAAAAGTTTCTGAATCTTTTTACCAATAGCTTTTCGAAGAGTATCGGCTTCTGGTAGGGTGTAGCCAGCTAGGTCAGTCGCAATTCTCATCATTTGTTCTTGGTAGACACCGATGCCGTATGTTTTGTTTAAGATGGGCTCTAAAGAAGGGTGAATATACGTGACTTTCTCTTCGCCAAACTTTCTCTTAATGTATGAGGGAATAAGTTCAATAGGACCGGGGCGATAGAGAGCGACCAACGCCACTAAGTCCTCAAGCTCAGAAGGTTTTATATCTTTCATATATCTGCGCATCCCAGAAGATTCAAACTGGAAGACGCCGGCCGTCTCACCGGTTTTTAAGAATGTAAATGTTTTTTCATCATCCAAAGGAATTTTAGAAACCTTGATTTCTTCATCCTTCATTTCTCTGACCAAACGGATTGTCTCCTGGATGATGGTTAGATTCCTAAGCCCTAATAAATCGATTTTCAAGAGTCCCAGATCCTCCACACCATGCATCTCTATTTGGGTGATGATGGTCTTGTCGTCTTGGGGGGCGTTTTGTAGAGGTAGATAGTTAGTAACCGGCTTCTCGGTGACCACCGTTCCACAGGCATGAACCGAAGCGTGACGAGCCACTCCTTCCAGGTTAGACGCCATATCAAGTAGATCTTTTGCCTGTTTATCGGAATCATAAATCTGTTTTAGTTCAGGGGTTGTTTTTAGATATTTTTGAATCTCGCCCTTACCTTGGTTTGGGTTAAAAGGAATAAGTTTGGCAATTTGATCGCAGAAGGAGTAGGGGATGCCCATAGCTCGACCCGCATCTCTAACCGCTTGGCGGGCGGCCATAGTTCCAAATGTAATAATTTGAGCAACGTGATCGGTGCCATATTTTTCTCGCAAGTATCCAAAAACTTCATCGCGTCTGTTATCGGCAAAGTCCAAATCTATATCAGGCATTTCGTTTCTTTCCGGGTTTAAGAACCTTTCAAAAAGCAGATCGTACTTGAGTGGATCAACTTCGGTGATGTTCAAGACATACGAAACCAAACTACCCGCAGCACTGCCTCTGCCCGGCCCCACCATGATGCCTCGATCTTTTGCCCAGTTGACCATATCTTGCACGATTAGAAAATAGTCGGCATAGCCCGTTTCTTGAATGATAGAAAGTTCGTGAGTTAATCTTTCTTTAATTTGAGACGTCTCTTTGCCAAACCTGAATTTAACGCCTTCATTAACCAGTTTTTTGAGGTATTCGAAACTATCTGATTCTCCTTGGGGTAAGGGATATCTAGGTAAATGGATTTTTCCTAATTCAAATTCAAAATCGCATTTATTGGCAACATCTGGGGTGTTTTCAATCGCTGTTTTTGCCTGCGAATCCGTAATGGCTTGCTCGCCCTCTTTAAAAAGTTCAAACATTTCATCATAAGAAGCGAAGAAGGCCATGTATCCACCAAAGTTAAATCTATCTTCGTCATCAATCTTATTACCCGTTTGAATGGCCAATAATACATCGTGAGTGGGTTGATCCTCTTTTTCTATAAAGTGTGAATCTTGAGTGGCAACAGTTTTGATTCCGAGCTCTTGGGCAACTTCCACTAGGCCCTTTTGGTTAAACTTAGTTTGGGGTTGGATTTCTATATAGTAGTCATCTCCAAAAACCCGGCTGTAATATTTTGCGATTCTAATCGCTTCATCTCGTTTACCGTGTTCTATAGCGCGACTTAACTCTCCAGCAGGGCATCCAGACATACAAATCAAACCTTCCTTATGTTTCTCAAGGAGTTCTTTGTCGATGCGGGGCTTATAGTAAAAACCTTCTAGGTACGACTTAGTGATTAATTGAACAAGGTTTAAATAACCAACCTTGTTCTTAACCAAAAGCGTGAGGTGGTAGCGACTGGAATCTTTGCCCGGTTCTTTGTCGTGCCGAGTGCGTTCTGCCATATATGCCTCTACGCCGATAATGGGCTTAACGCCCGCCTTTTTAGCTTTCTGATAAAACTCTACGGAACCATACAGATTGCCATGATCCGTAAGAGCTAAGGAATCCATTTTCAACTCCTTCGCCTTCTTGATCAAATCATCAATTTTAGAAAGTCCGTCTAGAAGGGAGTAATGACTGTGCGTGTGTAGGTGAATAAATTTAGACATATTCTAAAGATGTGCTCGTTTCAAATTATACCGACCCTGCTCTAAACTTAAAGGCAGGAAATGGATTACATTGTGGGTATAGATGAAGCGGGTAGGGGAGCACTAGCCGGACCGGTGGTGGTTGGCGTTGTAGCTATACCAAAAGGATTCAAAATATCAGGATATAAATTACCCAAACTTAAAGATTCAAAAGGTCTGTCGGCTAATCAGCGGAGCTTGTGGTATACCTATATTCGTAAGCACCCCCAGATATTTTTTGCTAGTGCGCGCGTATATCAGAGGAGGATTGATAAGATAAATATCACACAAAGCTCCAATGTTGCTGCCAGTCGTGCTCTAGATAATCTCTTTAAGGAAATCCCTAGAAAAAGAGTAAGCAAAGTTTTACTAGATGGGGGTCTTTATTTGGGGAGTATTGAGCATATGGGCATAGCTTCTAAAACTATCGTACGTGGAGATGAAAAGCATAACCCCATAAAATTGGCTTCGATAGTCGCCAAAGTAACGCGTGATAAATACTTGGAGAAGCTAGATTTTCGATATCCACAATATGGTCTAGCACGCCATAAGGGATACGGCACAAAAGCACACTTCAAAGCTATTAAAGAGCATGGTATCCTTGAGATGCACCGTTTGACATTTTTAAAGGAAAAAATTAAAAACTAATCACTAGAAAAAATGCCAGAACCAAAAAGACACCACACTAAATCAAAGGTAGGTAGACGACGCTCTCATCAAGCACTTAAGAAAACCAACGTTCAGATTTGTGCTAGTTGTAAAGCTCCCGCTCTACCACACAGAGTTTGCTCAAATTGTGGAGAATATAAAAAAGCAAAGAATTAAGAGCCCCCCCAAGTACCATTAAAACCAGATGGCGACCAGACAGTTAGGCAGAGGAGTAGTCATACAATCCCTTTATGAATGGGATTTTTATGGTAGGAAAGAAAAGATAGAAGATGTCCTTGAGCGAAATTTGGAAGAGTTTGCTCCCGGCTTCACCGAGAAAGAATTTGTAGAAAACTTGGCCCAAGGAGTGGTCTCAAAAATAGACGAGCTGGACAAGATTATTGAGACATCCGCCCCCGATTGGCCCATAGATAAACTGCCCATCATAGACAGAAATGCCCTGCGAATCGGGCTTTATGAACTTTTGTATGCAAATCGAGAAGAAGTTCCGCCCCGTGTTGCTATCAATGAAGCCATTGAATTAGCCAAGACATATGGAGGGCATAATTCAGGTAAGTTTATAAATGGAGTGATGGGAACGGTTTATAGAGAAATAGGGGAGCCGGACAAGAATCCCGAAAAATCAAGGCCAAGAGAAGATGAATCTTAAAAAACTTCAGGAGAAAATCGGCATAGAGTTTAGAAGAATTTCTTTTTATGAAGAGGCGCTTACTCATAGATCTTATTTAAATGAAAACCCAAGTTGGCCTCATCACAACAACGAACGCTTAGAATTCTTAGGAGATGCAGTTTTAGAATTAGCCGTTACAGAAGAGATATATAAACGCCTACCCGACGAAGAGGAGGGAAGGTTAACCGTCTTTAGGGCAGCCCTAGTAAACACCAAGGCCTTGGCAGGAGTTGCTAAAAAGATTGGCCTAGACAAAATACTTCTTCTCTCTAAAGGCGAAGCCAAAGATAGTAATGGTAAGGGGCGCGAAAGTATTTCCGCTAATGTTGTAGAGGCATTAATTGGAGCTATTTATTTAGACCTAGGATACGATAAGGCCAAAAGTTTTATCGAGAATCAAATCCTCACTAACTTAGACACGGTTGTTGAAGGAGGGGGCAAAGACGCTAAAAGTTTAGTTCAGGAGCATGCCCAAGCACAATATAAAATAACACCCACTTATGAAGTATTAGACGAATCTGGTCCCGCCCATGACAGGCATTTCAAAGTGGGTCTCTACTTTGAAGAAGAATTGAAATCACAAGGAGAAGGACCTTCTAAACAGGAGGCGGAGTTGGATGCAGCCGAGAAGTATTTTGCCAAGATAAAAAATTAGAAAAAGCATTCCGTCAATCTCTCATGTTATTGAAACGATTAGAGTTGCAAGGGTTCAAGTCATTTGCCGACAAAACCACTTTAGATTTAAGTCATCGAGTTACGGGCATCGTGGGTCCTAATGGATCAGGTAAATCAAACGTAACAGACAGTATTCGTTGGCTTTTGGGTGAGAGAGATGCCAGAAACCTTCGAGGAGGTAAGGGCGAGGATTTAATATTTGCCGGTACTAAAGACAAAGCTCGTGCTGGTCAGGCTCAAGCTACCCTTCATTTCAACAATGTAAGCGGTTTCTTTCCGGTTGAATATAAAGATGTCGCTATATCGAGAAAGATTAACAGGGATGGCAATTCCAATTTTTATATCAATAAATCCGAGGTTCGCCTCAAAGATGTTATAGAGTTTTTTGCCAAATCCAAAGTAGGCGCCAGGGGACTCACCATCATTTCTCAGGGTGAGAGCGACGTGTTTATTAAGGCATCTCCCGGAGAGAGGAGAGAAATGATAGAAGAGATCTTAGGGTTGAAGGAATACCAAATTAAAAAATCAGAAAGTCAAAGAAAGCTTAGAAACACTATCAACAACCTTGATAAAGCTAAGGCCCTCATAGAAGAGTTAGGGCCACACCTTCGGCTTTTGAGACGTCAAGTAAAACGTTATGAGGGCAGAGATGATGTAGAAAAAGAACTTCTAGATTTGGAGGATTTCTTTTACGGATTCCAACTTGAAGAACTGGAAAAAGGTTTAATAGAGATTAATAAAGAGCAAGAAGCAACAGAGGATTTATTAAAAGAAGAGGAGGAGAAACTCACTTTACTCGAAAAGAATTTGAACGACATAAAAGAATCAGAACCAAAATCTGCTCAAGATCTTCAAAAAATCAAGAAAAAAGAAGACGAGTTATATAAGCAGAGAGCAGATCTTCAGCTTGAGCTTGGGAAGATCGAAGTCCGCCTAGAGTTAGCCACAGACCAAAATAATTTAAATCCGGCTGAATCCAAGAAAGTTTTAGAAAAAATTAAAGAAATATCTAAAAGGTTGATTAAGCAAGAGGGTTTGGCGGAAATTAAAACGGGACTCGAAGAAATAGTTCATTTAATAGAATCTTTGGGGGGAGCAAAAAAGTCGGATAAAGGTGAGTTCCAGAAACAGCAAGTAGATATCCAAGCAAGAATTAAAAAAATTATTGAGGAGATAGAATCGTTGAAAAGGAACGAACAAAAACTTAACGAAGGCCTACAAGGTTTTAATGAAAACTTTTCACATGCTTATGAGATAGTTGCTAAACAACAGCACAAGATAAGCGAACTTTTAGCCAAGAAAAATGAGTATTTAATCAAAAGAGAACGCCTAAAGGCACGCCTTGAGAGTTTATTAGATGAGCTCAAACAAATAGGACGTTCCAAAGATTCATTTAAAAAAGAGACAAAGAAATTAAATTTATCAAATGACGAGATTAGGCAAAAGATGCTCCGATTTCGTTCTCAACTGGCAAGTATTGGTGAAGTTGACGAGTCAATCGTCAAAGAGGCGCAAGACGCAGAGGAGCGTCACACATTCTTGACTAGCCAGATAGAAGATTTAGAAAAAGCAATAGCGGATCTCAAAAAACTCATTACGGAATTAGATAGTAGAATTCATAACGAATTCAATATGGCCATAGAGAAGATAGATAAGGAGTTTAATAAGCTTGTCCAAATGGTGTTTGGGGGAGGCAAGGCCAGTTTGAAATTAGAGAAAATTAAACCAAAGAAAAGCGATGAAGGAGCTAAAACCATCGAAGATGGTTCACCCGACGCCTACGGAGAGATATTTAGAGAAGAAGAAGTTATATCTCCGGGGGTATTGGTAGATATAGTTTTACCTAAGAAAAAGATCAAAGGCCTAGAGGTGTTGTCCGGAGGAGAAAGAGCCCTCGTTTCCATAGCAGCCCTCTTCTCTTTGATTTCTATCAGCGCCCCACCATTTCTCTTTTTAGACGAAGTCGATGCAGCTCTTGACGAAAGGAACGCCAAGCGTTTTGGGGAAATTCTAAAAGAGTTCTCACACAAGACCCAGTTTGTGATTGTGACACACAATCGAGCCACTATGGAGGCAGCCGATGTTCTTTACGGCGTAACCATGTCAAACGATGGCACTTCGAAATTGGTGTCGCTGAAGTTAACCTAGTAGCAAAAAATTGAACTAGGGGCCCATCTCTGATCGGCCCTAGCTAAAAAAGAGCGTCCAATTTCTACTACGGGGTTGACCTTAGGGCTTTAAATAAATATCATTGGCAGAGCTTATGTTAGCTGTAAAATTAAAGTTAATCGGAAAAAAGGGACAACATTCTTTCAGGGTGATTGTTCAGGAAAAAAAAGCCAAACTCAATGGCAAATTTGTAGACGATTTAGGTTGGTATAATCCACACTCTAATCAAGTCAAAATTGACCAAGAAAAACTCAAAAAATGGCTAGGAGACGGCGCTCGACCCACAGAGAGCGCTGAGAAGATAATCAAAAAAGCCAAAGAGAGTTCGGAAATTCAGGATTACGAGAACAGGAAAAATCCCAAGAAAAAGAAGAAAGAGAAATTGAGGGCTGAAGCGCCCACACCAGCACCTACTGAAACCCAAGAACAGGGTGAGGCCGAAAAGACACCTCCCACAGAACCACAAAAAGCAGATGATGTGTCATCTGGTGATGAGGTGGTGGAGCAGGAAAAACCAAAAGAAGATTAGTTAACAATTAAAAGGTCGGTAAAGAGAAGACAAGATAAGAGAGAATGGCAGAATATCAGGACGAACAGTTTCTTGAATACGTAGTTAAGTCCATTGTTGATAACCCGGAAGATGTTCAAGTCAGTCGTCAGATTGATGAAATGGGCGTTCTTCTGACTCTCAAGGTGAATTCCAAAGATATGGGGCAGGTTGTTGGCAGACAAGGAAGTACCGCTAAAGCCATAAGGTCTCTTTTGAAGATCGTGGGCATTAAAAGCAATGCCCGCGTTAATCTAAAGATTGAAGAGCCAGAGGGCGGAAGACGTGCTCCATCAAAGGAAAGAGAAGAAAGACCCTATCGTCGTGAAGAATCTTCAGCAGGCCTATCTACCAACAAGGTAGAAAAACCAGAGAGTGAGGTTGATACTTTGAGCGGAACCGCAGTAGGGAAAGTTATTGATGACATCAAGAAAGATCTGTAATCAAAGAAATTTGGATTAACAAAACCCGCCCTTTAGGGCGGGTTTTGTGATAAACTCGTTTTCAAATGACATTTCATATTTTAACAATCTTCCCAGAAGTAATAGAACCCTATTTTAAAGAATCTGTTTTAGGTAAGGCCTTTCAAAAGGGAATTATTAAAATAAAACTTTATAACTTACGTGATTTTGCTAACGACAAACACAAAAAGGTAGATGACAAAGCATACGGCGGAGGGCCAGGCATGGTGGTAAGCGTTGAGCCCTTGATGAGGGCTATAGAGTATATCTTGAAAGGTAAGCCCAAAAATTCCGTAAAAATCCTTTTAACAGACGCCTCGGGTAAGCAATTTAATAATAAGATAGCATCTCAATTAGCAAAAAGTTCAAAACATTTAATTATTATCGCTGGAAGATATGAAGGTATAGATGAAAGGGTTATCAGGATTCTTAAAAGTAAAAAAGGATTAGGTTTAAGTGTGGAGAAAATCTCTGTAGGCCCATACGTATTAACCGGAGGAGAGGTGCCAGCTATGGTAATAGTGGATGCCATATCTCGACAAATAAAAGGTGTTTTAGGCAAAGAGTTCTCCTTAGAAGAGAGGCGTCTAGGTGTGGGGGTGCCCGTATTTACTCGACCCGAGGTTTATGAATACAAAGATGGGCGGTACAGTGTTCCCAAGGAGCTTGTATCGGGCAATCATAAGAAAATAGAGGAATGGAGAAAAAAACACCGTAGGGCTTGAAGGAATCTTGCCCGAAGAGTTTTTTAATGATATCCTTGGGCTCGCAACTTATGGAAGACAAACAGGTTGTTACAAAAGAAGATAAGGTTTCAAATGGCATGGAACAACTAATCGAAACCCTAGATCCCCAAGAAGCACAGCTTGTGCAAGAGATGATGGATTTGGGCGTCTTTTATGGTGGTTCTAAATCGAGGACCAACCCTAAGATGAAGCCATATATTTTAAGTAACAGATCAGGTTTTGGTGTAATCAATCTAAGAAAGACCTATTCCGCCCTTAAAAAGACCGGGGCATTAATAGAAGACGCTATTAGTAAACAGGGATTAGTCATGTTTGTGGGCACAAGTCCTTCAGTTAAAACTGCTATTAAAGATTCAGCTATTGAACTTGATATACCTCATGTTGTTGAAAGGTGGCTTGGAGGAACACTCACTAACTTCGAAACCATTTCTAAAAGAATTAAATATCTTAAAAAGTTAAAAGCTGATAAGGCAAGTGGGGAGCTCGATAAATATACAAAGAAAGAAAAACTAGAACTTGAAAGAGAGCTTGCCAAACTAGAAAGACTTTTTGGTGGGATAGAGAATTTAGATCGTTTACCCACACTGGTTTTTATAGCCGACCTTAAAAACAATGAAATTGCTGCTAAAGAGGCGCGCGAGATTGGGGCGACTGTAGTGGGGGTTGTAAATACCGATTCTGATCCAACATTGGTGGATAGGATTATCCCAGCTAACGATCGCAATAAAAAGGCGATGGACTTTATAATAAATCGGGTAAAGGAAATGGTTCTGGAGGCAAAGGCAAAAATGCCAATCGTTAAAGAAGAGCCCAAAATTCAAAAAGAAAAAATTAGCTTAGTAAATAAAACAAAAGAGAAAAAAATCGAATAAAGAAATCAAACAATAAATGAGCACAGACGATATTAAAAAGTTAAGAGAAGAAACGGGGGCTGGTATCATGGATGCCAAGCGTGCTATTGAAGAGGCGGGCGGGGATTATGCTAAAGCCGTTGAGATTATGAGAGAAAAGGGTTTAGCTAAGGCCGAAAAGAAATCGGATCGAGAAATAAAAGCAGGAGTCATAAAAACATATACACACAACGATCGTGTTGGTACCGTCCTTCGTGTTGGTTGCGAAACAGATTTTGTGGCAAAGTCAGAACCATTTCAGGAATTAATCCAAAATTTAGCTATGCAAATTGTGGCTATGAACCCCAAGAATGTAGAAGAACTTCTAGGGCAAAATTTTATTAAGGACGAAAGCCAGACGGTGGGGGACCTAGTTAAACAAGCCATAGCTAAAACCGGAGAGAATATTAAAGTTGACGAATTTTATCGCCTAGAGCTTTAGGGCCTGCTTCTTTGTGATACAATAAACTCTAAAGATGTTTAGCTTAATTCTAGAACTTCTAGTGATGATTTCACTGGCAATTGTTGTCTATTTGATGGCAGCTGCCGTTCCACGCCTTGAAGACAAGGAAAGCGAAGATAAATCAAGCGGAACATCTTTGCCCCTAGACAAGTTAGATAACTTTTTACTCAAACTTAAGGATAAGTTTTTGCGCCGAGTTAAGGTGTTGGTTATGAAGACAGACAATCTTATCAGCGAACAGCTCAAATCTAAAAAACATTAATCCTTTTAGTTGAATCGGTGTCTTTAGTCGGCTAAACTTGATTTTAGTTACATGCACGGATGGCAGAGTGGACAATCCTGCCTACCGGCAGGCAGGTGCACCAGGTCTGGTGCTCTAGGGTTGTGGTAAACCTATTGCACACGGCTTTTAACAAATTACATGCACGGATGGCAGAGTGGACAATTGCACCAGACTGTAAATCTGGCGGCCTTGCGCCTACGGGGGTTCGAATCCCTCTCCGTGCACAATGAAAAAAGAATGTCTCGATTGTGCTCCACTTCCTCGTAGTCATTTTGAGAAATATTTAGAGAGTATAATATCTCATCTTTTGCCCAACCCTTCTAGTGGGCTGATTTATAAAACACAGGGTCTATTTATACGCTTGCTTATGGGCATAGGCCTTATAAAGGTTAGACCATATGAATCAACGCCTGCTATATATATGAGATCCTCCATATTTATAGAAGAAGGTATTAAGAGGGGGTATAAGTTTTATACTCTTTTCAACGCCCTGGGGCGTCCAATTAATATGTTTTATCTTGAGAGGGGTGGTAGAAAATATCTTTTCGAGGGATTGCCTCGAGCCGAGTTTATAAAAGGAGCAGATGGGGGATTTATAGACGACAAGGCAACGGTCAAAAAGCTTTTAACAAAGATGGGAGTGCCGACTCCACAGGGTAAATGTTTTTCAATATTAAAGTATTGGAGAGCTTTAAATTATGGCAAAAAACTTGGATTTCCACTAGTGATTAAGCCAAGATCGGGCTCTACAAGTCATCACGTGAGAATTAATATTCAAGACGAGAATGCACTCAAAGATGCGCTAAAAAGCGTTTTTCGCTACGAACCATATGCGATAGTTGAAAGATATATACCAAACACAAGAGTATATAGAGCAACCGTGATAGACGGTAAGCATATTGCAGTTGTTGAGAGAAGACCCGCGAATGTTATTGGCGATGGCAAACATACAGTTGCACAATTGATTGATATTAAAAATGAAGACCCACAGAGAATAAAGGCGGGAGAAGTTAATGGCACTTTTTATAAAGTTGTCATAGATAAAAAAACTGAAGAATTGCTAAAGAAACAGAGATATGCCTTTGCCTCTATCCCGCCTCAAGAAAAAATTGTTTATCTTCAGGAGAAGGTCTTGCTTGATTTTGGGGCAGATATAATAGAGGTGACAAAGAAAGTGCATAAAGATAATCTAGAGCTTTTTAGGAGAGTGGCACAAAAATTTAAGGCAAAGTTGATAGGCATAGATTTTATTGCGCCCGATATATCAAAATCTTGGAAAGAGCAAAATTCAGCTATTATAGAATTAAACAGCTTGCCCTTTGTAGATATGCATCACCACCCAATCAAAGGCGAGCCGGTCAATGTGGCTGGATATATATGTAATATGGTCGAAAAGTACTACTAAATTGCAATTTGGGCATAAATAGATTTAGATAAACGTTGAATATAAAAAATAAGACTGCCACCTTAGCTCAGTTGGTCAGAGCAACTGTTTTGTAAACAGTAGGTCCGCGGTTCGAATCCGCGAGGTGGCTCAAGATGAGAAAAGTCCACTTCATAGGTATTGGAGGTATAGGGGTAAGCGCCCTCGCTCAATACTATCTAGCCACCGGATGGCAGGTTTCTGGTTCTGATTTAGTTGCTTCTGATTTAACCAAACTTCTCATGGATAAGGGGGCGGATATTAAGACGGGTGGAGAGTTTGAGGACTCGATTACTGAAGATCTAGAAAGAGTTATTTATAGTCCGGCTGTTGAGGACGATAGTTTAGAGCTCAAAAAGACCCGAGAACTCAAAATCCCTACGCTAAAATACCCACAAGCTTTAGGAGAACTAGTTGATCGACACACTACCTTGGCTGTCTCGGGGACGCACGGCAAATCAACCACCACTAGTATGCTAGCGAGTATCTTAATAGAGGCGGGGCTGGATCCAACCGTGATAGTTGGCACGCGCTTAGCAGAGTTTGGCGGGAGCAACTTTAGAAAAGGTAAAAGTAAATATTTGATTATAGAAGCAGACGAATATGACAGAGCATTTTGGAGCTACAAGCCCCATATAGCAGTTATTACTAACATAGACGAGGACCATCTAGATACATATGGCGATATGGCAGGTGTGGTAAGTGGTTTTAATCAATATCTGAAAAATCTACCAGCCGACTCTATAGCTATTCTGAACTCTCAAGACGAGCACACTCAATCTGTAGTAGCTGGTGTTAGTTGCAAGATTGGGTTTTTTAATGAAATTGGAATTGAGCTCAATTGGCCCCTTCAAATACCGGGAAGTTTTAACCAAATAAATGCAGAGGCGGCTTGGCAAGTGGCTAAGTTGATTGGGGTGGAGCGCAACGTTGCTTTCAAAGCACTTCAGGATTTCAAAGGTGTTTGGAGGCGACTCGAAAAGCTTGAACCTATCCAAAAGATATATCCGGAGGATACTACATTTTTCAGCGACTACGGACATCACCCAACAGAGATTCGTACAACTCTCGAAGGATTAAAGTCGGAGTATCCAGACAAGCAAATCACAATCATTTTTCAACCACATCAAATTAAGCGAGTGACGATGCTTTTTGATGATTTCATCGAAGCTTTTGACAGCGCAGATAAGGTTTGTCTTCTGCCCATTTATCAGGTTGCAGGCAGAGAAGGGGAGGGCGGTAAAACCAGCGAGGACTTATATGAAGCTCTCTTGGAGAGAGAGAAAGAGCTTGATAAAAATACAAGAATCTTTTATAAGGAAACACTCAAGGAGGCGCTTGCGTTCATTGAAGAAGGGGTGGTAATCTTTATGGGCGCTGGCGATATAGATACCTCGGTTAGAGAACATTTTCGGTCAAAGCTAATGCCGAGAGAGGGACAAGTCCTCTCGGTGGCGTTCGACAACAATATATAATCAAGTTATATGTTGTTGCTATTACTTGCCGAGATAGCTCAGCTGGCAGAGCGCTTCCATGGTAAGGAAGAGGTCCGGGGTTCGAATCCCCGTCTCGGCTCCAAATAAATAAAATTATGGGATTAAAATCAAAATTTTCAGAATATTTAGTAACAATGAAGTGCACCGAGTGTAGCAGGAAGAATTACTATACTCGTAAAAATAAGCGCGTAGTTGAAGGCAAGCTAGGGCTTAAAAAGTACTGTAAGTGGTGCAGAAAGCACACGCCCCACAAAGAAGCTCGACTCAAGGGCTAGTTGACACAGATTATCTAATTGCTAATATATATCCACGATCCGCAGACAGTGGGCGACCATAAGTCCCGCCGAGGAAATACTTCTTAGCTGCGTAATCGTAGCTTTTTATTTTTATGGCAATAAATAGACAGCAAAAAGAGAATATAGTAAAAACAGGCGCCGAGAACGTCAATGAATCAAACGCTCTTATATTCACAGATTTTTCTGGAGTTAATGTCACGGATATGAATTCTCTAAGGTCTACTCTTAGGGAGTTGGGAAGCAAGTTCAAAGTTATCAAGAAGCGCCTCTTAGGAGTAATTTTAAAAGACAAAAAAATTGAACTTGATCCGTTGAAATACGAAGGCGAATTGGGGACGGTTTTTGTAAAGGGAGATATATCTGAAATTGCTGGACCACTTTACAGGTTTGCCAAAGATCACAACACGTTCAAACTTTTGGGTGCCTATGATTTAGAGAAAAGAGAAGAGATTGATGAAACGACAATTAACGCAATCGGTAGCTTGCCACCCAAAGAAGTTCTTTTGGGGCAGGTGGTTGGTTCGATTGTAGCTCCGATTAGATCACTCCTGCATATATTGAGTGAAAAATCCAAACAAAGTTAAGGTCGAAAATATTAAAGATTAAATAAAAAATGGCAGACGAAGATAAAAAGACTAAAGCAGATGAATCTGCTCACCCAAGCGAAGAGGTTCAAGAGGATACTCCTACTACAGAAGAGAAGGTAGAGGAAGCTCCTGTCGAAGAGACCCCTAAAGAAGATCCTAAGGAAGAAGCTCTAACTTCTGCTGATGAAGCTGAAGAAGTAGAAGTTCCAGCTGAATTTAAGGATCTAGTTGAGAGCTTGGAAGGCATGAATGTCATGCAATTAGCAGAACTGGTCAAGATTCTAGAAAAGAAATTTGGCATTAGTGCCACTACTCCTATCGCAGCTGGTGGGGGAGTCGCCGTTGAAGAGAAAGACGAATTTAACGTCATACTTAAATCAGCAGGTGAGCAAAAAATCAATGCTATCAAAGCAGTTCGCGAGATTACGGGTCTTGGTCTTAAAGAATCTAAGGACTTAGTAGAAGGCGCTCCAAAACCGGTCAAGGAAGGTGTTAAGAAAGAAGAAGCAGAAGAGATAAAGAAGAAGCTTGAAGAGGCCGGCGCTACTGTAGAACTTCAATAGAGAACTACAAGAGAGGACTACAAGACAAAAAGTAAAAACTGCCCCAAGTGGGCAGTTTTTACTTATCTGTGTGAGACCCTATCCACAGAGAGTTTGTTGATTTGTGTTGATTTGTGGAATACACTGCAAAACAAGTGGGGAAAAGTGGATAAATGTGTGGATAACCCCACATATATGTTAATAAGTCATGTTCATAGGAGAGTTTCAACACAGTATTGATGAAAAGGGTAGGGTAGCAGTGCCCGCCAAATTTAGACGCCAAATTTCAGGAGGCGCCATTATTACACGAGGATTAGATAAATGTCTTTTCATATTCACTAAAAAGGACTGGCAAATCTTAGCCGAAAAGCTGATAGCCCTCCCTCTTTCTCAAGCCAACTCAAGGGCCTTTGTAAGGTTAATGCTCTCCGGAGCTAGTGATGTTGGGTTGGATTCGCAGGGAAGGGTTTTGGTTCCCGACTATCTGCGGAAATACGCCGGATTAAAAAAGTCGGCACAAGTCATCGGTGTCTACAATCGCATGGAAGTTTGGGATGAAAAGGCATGGAGTGTCTACAAGACAAAAACAGAGGGCGCCTCAGAAGAGATTGCGGAGAAGATGGCAGATCTGGGGATATAGGCGATGGCCCACGTTCCTGTTCTTTTAAACGAGGTATTGGAGACACTAGCTCCACGCGAGGGACAAATAATGATTGACGCTACGGTTGGGGGCGGAGGACATGGCATACCGATTGCCAGACGTCTTTCTCCAGGAGGAACTTTCATTGGCATCGATTGGGATGAGAAACGGCTCAAAGAGCTTCGCGAAGCAATAGGACAAGAAGTGCTGGATTTAGAAAAGCTAATTCTTGTTTGTAGCAATTATGCTGACTTGGTCGATGTCTTAGAAAGAGAGGGGATTGGCAAGGTGAATGGACTTCTAATTGATTTGGGATTCTCTTCGGATCAGTTAGGTGAGGGCAAGGGGTTTGCCTTCAAGGGTAAAGAAGAGCCGCTTGCCATGACGTACAGCGATTACGACACGCCACTCTATCAAATCCTGGGGACTCTTGGAGAGCGCCAGATTGCGGAAATCATTAAAGATTTAAGTGATGAAAGATATGCGGGCAGGATTGCTAAGGCCATTGTTCTTGAGCGCAAAAAATCACCGATTGTGACTAATCATGATTTGGCAAAAGTGGTGAGGGGCGCGGTACCTAAAAATTATGAAGGGGGCAGAATTGATCCGGCAACGAGAACGTTTATGGCCTTCCGTATATACGCTAATCGAGAACTCGAGAATCTCGGCAGAATTTTAGGAGGATTAACAGAGATAGTGAGGTCTGGAGGTAGAGCCGTCATTATCAGTTATCACTCTAAAGAAGATGCAATGGTTAAGCATTTCTTCAAAGATTTAGCCGAGAAAGGAGAAGCAATACTAATTAGTAAAAAAGCCATCAAACCAACAGATTTAGAAGTTAAACAAAATCCAAGAAGTCGAAGCGCAAAATTAAGAGCAATAGAAATAAAATGACAATTATAAGACCAAATAAAGACAGAGATTTTATAAAGATTTGTATTTTGTGTGGGATAGGAATGGGCGTGATGATCTTGGCAGTGCTTGTGAGCTACGTCAGCTTGGTGAGCATTCAGCACGACCTAGAAGCAGTACGAGACGAATTAAAATCAGGTAAGCTTCAAAACGCAGAGTTGAAGAATCAATATTTTGAACTAACAAACGTGGAAAATTTAGAAAGATTGGCGGGCGAGATGGGCTTGATTAAAGATAAAAATCCAGAATGGGTGCTCGCATCACAGTCATAATTGCCGTTTTCGCTTTAGCTTTTTCAGCTATCGGTTGGCGTTTTTTTGATATCCAAGTTAGTGAAGGAGACAGATATGGCGCCCAAGCATCCGCCATTAATTCTATCGGAGGCTTTCTAACCCCCGAGAGAGGAAGTATCTATTTTACAGACAAAGACGGAGAGCGAGTACAGGCGGCAATCAACAGAGAGTATCCAATTATTTATGCTGTTCCAAACAAAATAGATGACCCAACTGCGGTTGCTATTAAACTCGACCCTATCGTTGAGGACAAGACCCAAGAAGAACTCGTATCTCTCTTATCAAAAGAGAATGATCCGTATGAATCATTAATCAAAAGGCCAACCGACGAACAAGTGGCCCTAATAGAAGAGTTGGATATAGAAGGAGTTTATATAGCGAAAGGACTGACGCGTTTCTATCCGCTGGGTCAAAAGGGGGCACACGTTTTGGGATATGCTTCGACTAATGAGCTTTTTTGGAATGGACAATATGGCATAGAGAATTATTACAATCAACGTTTGGGAGGCGTTGAGGGAGAGGCAGAAGGGGACGTCATCAAGTCGCCCATGCATGGGAAAGATATAAAACTTACTATAGATGCCAATATTCAAAATCAGGCAGAAAATGTGCTCAAAGCTTTGGTTGAGAACTATAGGGGTGTTGGGGGGACTGTGATAGTGGCAGAGCCAGATACGGGCAAAATATTAGCAATGGCCAGTTATCCCGGCTTCGATCCTAACGATTATGGAAACTATCCAATAGCGAACTTTCTAAATCCAGCGGTTCAATCCGTTTATGAACCGGGATCCATCTTTAAAGTGATTACAATGGCATCTGCTCTAGATGCGGGTGTAATTACATCCGAGACCACTTATTACGATTCAGGAGAATTGACGCTTAATGAACACACCATCAGAAACTGGGATTTGAAAGCCAACGGCACCATTACTATGACAAACGTTATCGAGCGCTCTGTAAACACAGGAGCTGCTTTTGCCCAAAGACAATTAGGACAGAAAAAGTTTTATGAATATCTCAAGAAATTTGGTTTCAAAGATAAAGCAGAAATAGATCTACCGGGCGAGGTGGTAGGAAGCTTATCTCCTTTAGAAGACGACATCAGAGAAATCAACTACGCCACGGCCAGTTTTGGGCAGGGTATTTCTACCACTCCCATTCGTTTAATCATGGCTATCTCGGCTATTGCAAATGGAGGAGAATTGATGAGGCCGTATATTAATGCAGAAAATAAATCTCAAAAAATGGGTAGGGTGATATCAAGAGATGCCAGTCGGCAGATCACGGAAATGATGGTTTCGGCCGTGGACAAAGCGACCATTGCCAAGATAAACGGATATTCTATTGCGGGCAAGACGGGTACGGCTCAAGTGCCGGGACCAAACGGAGGAAAGTATACGGACGATGTTATAAATACATTCGTCGGTTTTGGACCGACGAACGATCCAAAGTTCATTATTCTCCTGCGTTTAGATAAGCCCTATGGTGCACCTTTAGCAGGAGGCACGATTGTGCCTGCCTTTAGAGAGCTTGCTCACTTTATAATCAATTATTACAACATTCCACCAGATAGAATTGATATAGGAGAATAAATTTGGAATAATCTGTTTGCCGTTTGGCCTACCATTTCGTAGTTAGCGAAGAAAGGCCTGTCGATCCGTAGCTTGATAAAGCGAAGGACGGCCCCATCGTCTAACGGCTAGGACGCAAGCTTCTCAAGCTTGAAATCGGGGTTCGATTCCCCGTGGGGTCACATTTTTATAAACTCGGTGTAGAATTAATTTGATGATAGAAAAGGATATACGTGAATTTTCAAAACAGTTTGCTTATAAACCAGAGATTGGAAATGCCAATAAGCTCGGCGATTTTGAGACAATAGTTATTGGTGGAATGGGTGGATCAGGATTAGTAGCCGGAATTCTTCGTGCCCTAAAACCAGGATTAGATATTGTAGCCCATCATGAATATGGATTGCCGACCTTCGTTAAAAAAGATGCAAGCAAGCGCTTATTCATTGCCATCTCTCATTCTGGTAATACGGAAGAAACACTCGATTTCTGTAGAAGCGCTATAGACAATAATTTTTCAACAGCCATTATTGCTTCCGGAGGGAAGCTTTTAGAGCTAGCCAAGAAGAAGGGGCTTCCCTACATAGATCTCCCCGGAGACGACATCCAACCTAGGATGGCTTTGGGGTACATGTTGAGAGCGATGCTTAAATTACTTGGAGAAGACGAGCTTTTTGAAGAAGTCGGCAGTTTAGTAAAAATCTTAGATGCCGGTCAACGTGAAGAGGATGGGCGGGAACTCGCAGATAAGTTATTTAAAAAAATCCCCGTCATTTATGCCTCTAGAGCCAATCAAATACTCGCCTATAATTGGAAAATAAAGCTTAATGAAACGGGCAAAATCCCGGCTTTCTATAATACATTCCCAGAACTCAACCACAACGAAATGAACGGATTTGATATTCAGAACTCAAATAAAGAACTCTCTTCTCAAATCCATTTTATATTTCTACGCGATAAAGACGACTATTCGCGCACCAAAAAACGCATGGATGTTTTAGAGAAAATGTATGGAGAGAGGAGATTGGACGTAGAAAACGTGGTCGTAAAGGGGGACACCAAGCTAGAGAGAATATTTAATACGTTAATCTTGGGTGATTGGTTCTCTTTCTATACAGCAAAAAAATACGGTACGGAACCAGAGCAAGTTCCAATGGTGGAAGAATTCAAAAAATTTATCCAGTGAGACAAGATAAAACAATAGTTTATACATTTTCTCTTAGTTTATCGTTTATAGTCATCGGTGGTGTTATCGCCTTTTTAGGACTCCCGACTGGCTCAGGAGATTTGATTTTACGTTTTGACAATTTCCACAACGAAGTCATTTGGACTGGGAGTATAGCTATCTATTACGGCATTTTAGGAACAGTATTGGCAATATCTGTCATAAATTTAGTATTAGCAAAATACGTATACGATAAAGAAAAATTCCTCTCTTATGTTTTAGCTGTTGGCAACACTGCCATTACTTTGCTTTTCTTAATAGCCACAGGAGCTATTGCTTTAATTAACTAAACAAATTTTGGTAAAACAATGTATCGTGCCATGCTTCGTTATGCTACAGAGTAGTTTCCGGAAAAGAAACGTCGGGCATACTTGAAAGGAGACATATAAGCATATATGATGTTTTCGTTGTGCTCGTTCGTTAATGGGCGAGCTTGCAGAAATTTATTATGAGTCAATTTGCAGTTATAGAGACCGGCTCTAAACAATACAGGGTGGAAGTTGGTCAGAAAATTAAGGTTGAAAAACTTGAAGCGGAAGAGGGCGCTGATTTTGTGTTTGACAGGGTGCTTCTAATAGACGATGGGAAAGACACAAAAATAGGAACCCCCTATCTAGAAAAAGCAAAAGTAGAAGCCAAGATATTGGGTGATAAAAGGGGCAAGAAGGTTGTAGTTTTTAAATATAAACCCAAGAAAAGATATAGAGTGAAAGGCGGACACAGACAGACACACACCGAACTAGAAATCACAAAAATAACCGGCTAAGAGAGCCGGTTATTTTTTTTGTCGTGATATACTTTAAAAGAGATGTTAAAGCTATACAATACACTTACACGTAAAAAGGAAGTATTCAGACCTATCAAAAAGAAATCCATTGGGCTCTATACTTGTGGGCCGACGGTTTATGATACTGCTCATATTGGAAACCTAAGAACTTATATTTTTGAAGATGTTCTGAGGCGTTCTTTAGAATTTTTGGGATATGAAGTTCGGCAGGTAATGAATATTACGGACATAGAAGACAAGGTTATTAAAAAGGCCATCAGTGAGAAAAAAACCCTGCAAGAAGTTACTAAGTCCTATATCAAAGAATTTTTTGACGACATCGCCTCTCTTAATATAGAGCCGGCGCACACCTATCCACTAGCCACGAATCATATCAAGGAAATGATTCAACTTATTCGCAAGTTAATGGATAAGGGATTCGCTTATCAAGGCAGAGACGGGTCCGTCTATTTTGATATTTCTAAATATAAAAAATACGGAAGACTCATCGGCCTCAAAAACATCAAAGTACGAGATGGAGTTAGGATTTCTTTGGATGAATATGACAAGAAGGAGGCGCAGGATTTTGTTCTCTGGAAAGCTAAAAAGAAAGGAGAGCCATCGTGGAAGAGCCCCTGGGGTACAGGTAGGCCGGGTTGGCATATAGAGTGTTCGGTGATGAGTATGAAGTATTTGGGTGAGACCATTGATATTCATACCGGGGGAGTAGATAACATCTTTCCTCATCACGAAAACGAAATTGCCCAATCCGAAAGCGTTACCGGTAAAAAATTTGTAAATTATTGGATACACGGAGAACACTTAATTGTGGGCGGTGAGAAAATGTCAAAATCTCTAAAAAATTTTTATACTCTACGAGATATAGAAAATAAGGGTTTTATGCCAGTTGCTTTTAGGTATCTAGTTTTAGGAGCTCACTATAAATCAAAACTAAATTTCACTTGGCGCTCAATTGAAGGAGCCGACAACGCAGTTTGGAATTTGTGGCGCGAGCTCGGAAGATTAAAGTTCGTTGGTCAAAAAGAAAGTATCAAAACCAAAGTCAATAAAGTCAAAGAATATAAAGCACGTTTTAAAGAGGCGATTGAAGACGATTTGAATATTTCCGAAGGGCTAGCAATTTTAAGGCGCATTATCACCGACAAGGATATATCGCCGGAAGATAGACGCGATTTATGTTTTGAGATGGATAGGGTCTTTGGTCTAAATCTCAAAAATGCAGATAAGTTGTATAAAACACCCCTTCATATAAAGACGCTAGTTAGTGGAAGAGAGATTATTAGACACAATCAACAGTTTGTTAAGGCGGACACTTTGAGAAATAAAGTGAAGTCGTTAGGATACGATATAGAAGACACATCATACGGACCCTTTGTATGGCCAAACAGAAACCGAAAGTCCCACCCCAAGACCTAGAAGCCGAACAGTCGGTTTTAGGTGCCTTAATGCTTGATAAGAACGCCGTTGCTTCGGTGGCAGATTTATTGCGTAGTGAGGATTTTTACAAAAAGTCCCACGGCGTTGTGTACGAAGCCATTTTGCGTCTTTGGGATAAACGAGAACCGATAGATATATTGAGTGTTACTTCCGAGCTTAAAAAGACGGGCGAAATTCAAGATATTGGTGGTTCCAGTTATCTTACAGATTTAGTTAATTCAGTACCCACCGCTTCGCATGTTCTTCATTACGGAAAGATAGTTAAGGAAAAAAGAATCTTACGGGAGTTGATTAACATATCGGCAGCTATCGCAGAAGATGCTTTCGCATCAGAGGGAGAGCTGGATGATTTTCTAGATAATGTTGAGAAGAAAGTATTTGCGGTTTCTCAACAATCTGTTTCCAAAAACTTCGCACCCCTTCGCGATGAGCTTAAGAAGGCCTATGAACGTATTGAAAAACTTCACGAGGGTG
This sequence comes from Candidatus Colwellbacteria bacterium CG10_big_fil_rev_8_21_14_0_10_42_22, assembly GCA_002773725.1. GTDB lineage: Bacteria > Patescibacteriota > Minisyncoccia > UBA6257 > Colwellbacteraceae > 1-14-0-10-42-22. Next base: position 6,303 of record PFAH01000010.1, on the reverse strand, counting down.
GAGGAGAGAGGTTTAGGGGAGTGCCAACCGGTTTTCATGACCTAGACAGCATTTTATCCGGCCTTCAAAGATCCGACCTTATAATTGTCGGAGCTAGACCATCATATGGAAAAACGGCCTTTGTTCTCGATATAGCTAGGCATATCGCCTCTGATCTAAAAGCGCCAGTTGGGGTCTTTTCATTGGAAATGAGCAAGGAGCAGGTTCTAGACAGGATGATCGCAGCCGAAGCTCAAGTTGACCTGTGGAAGCTTAGAACCGGACGCCTCAAGGATGATTTAGATTTTGAAATGATTCAGACAGCATTGCATAAATTATCTGAAACTCCTCTTTTTATAGACGACACCCCATCGCCAACGGTTATTCAAATGCGAGCTATGGCCAGACGTCTTCAAGCAGAGCACAACGGTCTAGCTCTAATAGTTGTTGATTATCTGCAATTGATTCAACCAAGAAGAGGAATAGACAACAGCGTTCAACAGGTAACAGAAATATCACGAGGACTTAAAGGAATTGCTAGAGAATTAGATGTGCCGGTATTGGCAGTTTCACAGCTCTCGCGCGGTGTAGAACAAAGAGAAGTCAAAATTCCTCGACTTTCTGACCTTAGGGAATCCGGCTCTATCGAGCAGGATGCTGATGTAGTGCTTTTCGTTCACCCCAAGGATAAGGGAAGGGTAGACATACCAACTGAAGATGAGAATATTACCGAAATCATTGTGGCCAAGCACAGAAATGGACCCCTAGGGACGGTGCGTCTTTTTTGGGATAAACAAAAAGTGAGCTTTAGAAGTTTAGATAAGAAACATGAGAACCCCGAAGGGAATTAAAAGGTTAGTGGACATCCTTGCTTCTCTACCGGGTATTGGTCCCAGACAGGCGATTCGTCTTGCTTTTCACTTGATTCGTCAGGGCGAAGGTTTTCAAAGAGAATTAGAAGATTCTGTTCGTGATTTAAGATCCGCCAAAATTTGCAGCCAGTGCTTCTATGTCCATGAGAACAAAGATTCTCTCTGTGATATTTGTAACGATGACACTCGAGACAAAAGTATTATCGCTATTGTGGAAAAAGAGACGGACTTAATGTCGATTGAAAATACGGGGAAGTTTAGGGGGAGATATTTAGTGTTGGGTGAGCTTGGAAGAGGAGGGATGTTGGAGGCAGATCAAAAACTTAAGCTCAAGAGCTTGAAATCGTGGATAAGCAAAAGTTTGAGTGGTCGGGCGAGAGAAGTGGTGGTGGCATTTAATCCAACTCCTCAAAGTGACTTTATAACCAACCAAATAGCTAAAGAGTTGGAGAGCTTTGTGGATAAGGTAACGCGCCTCGGTATTGGTATCCCTTCAAGCGGTGAAATAGAATTCGCTGATGACGAAACCTTGGGTGGGGCTATAGAGGGAAGGGGGTAGGGTTATATATAGAGTGGGTATGTCGGGTTTACCCCGTTTAGAGCCAAGTTGTCTCCAAGACAACTGTCGGACACCTAGGGTGTCTTATCTCTAACGGGGTTGACAGAAGGTGGCACGTTTCTTATTTTTGTATTGCTGAAATGACTCAAAAAGATTACAAAAACCATTCAGCCCATCCAGGGCAAGAAGATAAAAAGATAGAAAAGGTTAAAGATCTTCAGAGGCAATGCGACGAGTATCTTGCTGGTTGGCAAAGAGCTAAAGCAGATCTTTCAAACTATAAGAAAGACGAGTTCAAACGATTAGAAGAGGTTGCTAAATTCGCCAATACAGAGATCTTGATGGACTTAATAAGGGTCGTTGATAGCTTCGAATTAGGTATTTTAGCCCTCGAGAAGGCCAGTCCTGTTCGCTCCGACTCAACTGAGTCAAAACAGGTTGAAAAAGGAATCCATCTTATTAAAAGTCAATTAGAGAATGTGATGAAAAAGTACGGGCTTGAAAGGATAGAGGCCAAAGAAGGGGATAATTTTGATCCTGCTTTTCATGAAGCCATTACATCAGTTGAAGGAAATGATAAAAATGATGGCAAAATAGCGGAGGAAGTAGAGACGGGATATGCTCTAAATGAAAGAGTTCTAAGAGCATCTAAAGTAAAGGTTTATAAAAGTAAGAAATAAAAAAGATGAGCAAAATATTAGGCATTGATTTAGGCACAACGAACTCGGCTATGGCCGTTATTGAAGGTGGAGAGCCAAAGATATTAGAGAACGCGGAGGGCAACCGCACCACTCCATCAGTGGTAGCTATTTCTAAATCAGACGAAAGATTGGTTGGGCTTCTAGCCAAGAGGCAATCAATCACTAATCCCAATAATACTGTTTCGTCCATCAAGCGCTTAATTGGTCGCAAGTTTTCAGACGCTGAAGTTAAAAAAGACCAAAAAGTATCTTCTTTTGAAATAAGAGAATCTTCTGATGGCGGGGTGGAGGTTAAGATGGGAAACAAATGGCATAAGCCCGAAGAAGTGTCTGCTATGGTTTTGGCTAAGATGAAAAAAGATGCCGAAGCAAAACTGGGCGAGAGCATCGAAGAAGCGGTCATTACCGTTCCCGCCTACTTTGATGACTCACAAAGACAGGCCACTAAAAACGCAGGTGAGATAGCTGGCCTTAAGGTAAAAAGAATCATTAACGAGCCGACTGCCGCTGCCCTAGCATATGGATTAGATAGGCAAAAAGATGAGCAGATTGTGGTCTATGATTTCGGTGGTGGCACATTCGATATTTCTGTCTTGGAAGTGGGCGACAACACAGTAGAGGTGAAGGCAACTGGTGGAGATACCCACTTGGGCGGAGATGACCTTGATCAAATTATCATTGATCATTTAGTCGAAGAATATAAGAGACAAGAGGGGATTGATATATCTCATGACCCTTTGGCTCTTCAGCGTCTCAAAGAGGCAGCCGAGAGAGCGAAACATGAGTTATCTACGGCCATGGAGACCGAGATAAATCTTCCATACATTACATCTGACGCATCTGGTCCTAAACACTTCTTAATCAAATTGACTAGAGCCAAATTCGAAGAACTTACAAATGAACTAATTAAAAGATCTATTGATTTAGTTAAAGAAGTCGTTACTTCTCCAACCCCCAAAGGAGCGGGCATGAAACTGGAAGACATAGATGAAATTGTGATGGTTGGTGGCCAGACGAGAATGCCGGCAATCCAAAATGCGGTTAAAGAGCTTTTCGGTAAAGAACCACACTTGGGTATCAATCCAGATGAAGTGGTAGCCGCTGGAGCCGCTATCCAGGCGGGCATTTTGCAAGGCGATGTGAAAGACGTGCTTTTATTGGATGTAACGCCACTTTCTTTAGGCATAGAGACACTTGGGGGGGTGTCTACAAAATTAATAGAGAAAAACACCACCATTCCAACCTCTAAAACACAAACTTTTTCAACTGCTGCTGATAACCAAACGTCTGTTGAGGTGCATGTATTACAAGGTGAAAGAGAAATGGCGTCAGATAACAAAACCTTGGGTAAATTCATCTTGGATGGCATACCTCCATCACCAAGAGGTATTCCTCAAGTAGAGGTTACTTTTGATATTGATGCTAATGGCATTCTAAATGTTAAGGCAGTTGACAGGGCTACAGGCAAAAGCCAGTCCGTAAAAATTGAAGCATCTACTTCGCTTAATAAAGAAGAAGTTGAGCGACTAAAAAAGGAAGCCGCTGAACACGTCAGCGAAGACAAGAAAAAACGAGAATTAGTAGAGATACGTAATCAAGGCGAAGCCCTCGCTTACACTGCTGAGAAGTCGCTCAAAGAAGGAGGAGAAAAAGTGCCGATAGAGGTGCGTAAGGAGATAGAAGACAAGATTAAAGATCTTAGAGATTCATTAACTGGAGAAGATGGCACAGACATTAAAAATAAATCCGAAGGATTGTCTAATTCTCTTCAAAAGATAGGCGAAATATTGTATAAAGATAGTCAGAAGAAGTCGGGCGAAGAAAAAGGGGGAGAGGATACATCTGAACCCAAAAAGGACTAATCTTTAATGAAGGAAATCTTTAAGAGAAAGACGCCAGATCAGTTAATTGGCGGTTTAATGAATAAAGACAAGTCGGCCATTAAGACGGCCAGTCATACCATCTCTCTTTTTAAAATATATTCTATTTTAGGCGCCACCACCCTGCTGGCATTTATCGCTGGGTATCTAATAGACGTGGGGCAATTCGTTGCAGGCGTATTTGTGATACTCGCCTTTATAGCTTTTTTCTCTATCCAATCAATACTCTTAAGAAGGCCGGGTCAAATCATCGCAGTTTCTATTCTAAACGCCCTCGGTTTTTCCATTTTTTTATACAGCACATCGCTTAACTTAACAGCATCTCTTTGGATAGCGCTCTTTATATTATTCGCCATTTCTCACTTTAAGGGACGCTATGAAGTAGAACAGGCCGTGCATATCAAGTTTTTTAAAGTAGTCAGGCCTTCTATCACACTGCTTTTGATCGCAATAACTCTTTATGCGGGCACTATTTTGTTTATTAACGGCAAAACGCTTGTGGAAGAAAGAAGTGTCGCTAGAATGGTTGAACTCGTGGGTAAGCCAATATTCGGCTCTTTGGTGGAGAATTTCTCCAGCGAGACCACCCTAGAAGAGGTTATGCGCGGTTATGCAAAAGACAAATTGCCTAACCAAATACCCGGATTTAATAAGTTGCCCGCATATCAACAGGAAGTTGCTATTCGTACTTTCGTTAGTGAATTGTCAAAATCAACAGAGAACTACCTTAAGTACGAGCTTAAAACAAATGAATCGTTAACTAAGAACGTCCAATCATTTATTGAATTTAAGACGAAAGATTTGTCAGAGCAAACGCAGGCGACTAGATTGGCTTTATTACTATTAATCCTTATTCTAGCCGTCAAGAGTGTGGAATTTTTAATCCATATCCCGCTGGCGTTTCTAGGTTTTATTATTTACGAGCTTCTAATTGCTTTTGGTTTTATCGTAGTTCAATTTGAATCACGCAATAAAGAGGTTCTAACCATTTCTTAAACTTCTTGATTGTCGGCCGTGTATATAAGTATAGTTTAACGACTTTATGAAAGATTATTACAATACATTGGGTGTTCCCAAAGATGCTACTCAAGATGAGATTAAAAAAGCATATCGCAAATTAGCTCATCAATATCATCCCGATAAGGGCAAAGGAGACGACTCTAAATTTAAAGAAATTAATGAGGCCTATCAGGTTTTATCGAATGCCGAAAAGCGTAATCAATATGATAAATATGGAAATGTTTTTGACGGCTCAAATCCATTTGCTGGGGGTCAGGGTTTTAACTGGGATGTTAATTTTACCGGTTTTGAAGATTTGGGCGACATAGAAGATATTTTTAGCACATTTTTTGAAGGGTTGGGTATTAATCAAAAAAGACGTACTTATAAAAGGGGTGCCGATGTTGAGTTAATGACAGAGATTAGCTTAGAAGAAGCGAAACAGGGCAAAGTTATTGAACTAAACTATGAGACGTATAGTAAGTGCGAAGGATGTGATGGAGTAGGACACGAGAAAAATATCGCTTTTAAAAAGTGTGACTATTGTAGTGGACAAGGGCGTATCAAAGAAGTTAGAAACACATTTTTTGGAGGATTTTCTCAAGTCGCTAATTGTCCAAAGTGTAAAGGTGCAGGCGAGATGCCCGAGAAACCATGCTCTATGTGTAAAGGAGAAGGTAGGGTCAAAAAATCTCAAAGAACTAAAATAGAGATTAGACCGGGAGTAGAGTCGGGTCAGATTATTAAATTAGCTGGTGCTGGTGAAGCGGGCGAAAATAACGCTCTTAGTGGTGATTTATATGTCAGGATCATGATTCAACCTCATCCGGTCTTTGAACGCAGAGGACACGATTTGTTTAGGTTCCTAGAAGTGAGTTTAGTAGATTTAATGCTTGGCAAAGAAATAGAGGTTGATAATCTAGAGGGCAAAAAAATAGTAACCAAAATACCAGCCGGATTTAAAATTGGCGATGAGGTGAGAATAAAAGGCGAAGGTATGACCAGTAGGGGAGATTTAGTCGTAAAAATTGAATCGAAAACACCCAGGAAATTAAGTAAAAAAGCCAAAGATTTACTTGAAGATTTGGATAAAGAGTTGGATTAACTTGAAAGGTAGCGTGTTGGGTAGTAATCTAATTTCTAGTCCCTAACCACTAGGCGGCAGAATAAAGACATTACAATTACCCCGGTAATACAATAAAATAATTATTGTTTTCCGAGGGTTCGCTCGGAATATATGAAGAAACAAGTTCCTCATATATCTCCTCGCTCCCCCCGGTAATACAATAAAATAATTATTGTTTCCCGAGGGT
>PFAH01000006.1:3491-7522 GCA_002773725.1 Candidatus Colwellbacteria bacterium CG10_big_fil_rev_8_21_14_0_10_42_22 | reverse complement strand
TCCTCTTTCGCTAAAGCAGATTTTCTCTGCCATTTTTGCTCACCTCCTTTCTTTGATGTGCGGTTTGATTAAACTGACAGATTTAAAAACTTGCGTCAACACAAAACCCCGCCATTGGGCGGGGTTTTGTAGTATAGCTCCTTTCTATAACTAGTCCGGACGATCTACTATACAAACTCCTTCATGAACAAATTTCGCTCCAGCTTTATTAAGTTTACATTCATTACTAAACGTTTGCTGAACTGGGTTACAGGGTGCTTTTATGCACTGTACCTGCACTTCTCCACACACAGGGGCGTATTCGGTTGTACATACTTTAGAAGAAGGACCACATTCTCCTCGATAATATGCCCACTCTTCACATTCACTACCATTCGCGAAGATACATACGCCATATTCTCCATTTACTCCTTTACGTATTTCTAGAGTACCTTCATGTTCAGCACAGTAAACTGAGGCTGGATTTGCTATCCCTCCACCAGTATTTGGCTCTTTCCCACACTCTCCTTCGTGAAGGAATTTCGCTCCAGCCTTATTAAGCTCACATTTGTTGCCAAATGTTCTCTGTTGTGGTTCACATGGAGCTTGAACGCACTGTACCTGCACTTCTCCACATACTGGGACATATTCAGTCGTACACATGCTCCCAAGATTCCTGAGAGCTTTAATCGCCTCACTGGTCAATTTTCTAGCAAACGTGAGGGCTGGTATCGACTTTTCTTTTAAAATGCCGTTACCATCAGTGTACTTACCCCTCTCGGCCGCTCTGGCCTCTTGAGTCATTTGACCATCAGTATATCCACCTATGGAATTAAACAACCTAAGGGCATTTATCCTGTACTTTTCAGCATCGTTTAGGGAAATAACTGCGGCTCTTAATTTTCCCCATGCGCTATTAGCTGAAATGCTGGTGTTGGCAACTAATTCAGGAATTGTATTAACATCTAGTTCGTCGTCTTCAAGATCATCGACAGGGCCATTCGTAAGGTACCCTAAGATGTTTTCTTGAAGAAATTCTACCTTCAGAATTCCCGCCTGCGTTCTATCTGACCTAAGTTGTCCTAAAACAGGCAACATGTTGGTAACCCTGAATTCGATTATCTTGGCTCGCAAAACTTTCAATTCTTTGAGTTTATCAACGAGAGGAGTGGAATCCGTCAATGCCTTTAGTTCTCCCTCTAAGTTCTCTATTTGTCGGAGAGAGGCCTCTATCTTAGCAACGCTAAGGGCAGAGCTATATCCCTCAAGCCATTGAACCTGACTAACGGGGATCTTTGTAGCAAAATATTTACCTATCTCTAATCGGCTCTTCGTTACGTCCAAAAGTAGGTCCATCTGGTTATAAATTGCTACTGCTAAAGCTGACTTCTTCTCTTCGTTTTTTTTATCTTCCGAAAGAGCTTTTTGAGCATCTTGAGCCGCGTCTCTGGCTGGAATATACTGGCTCTTATGCAATTCTGAGTGTTCTTTAATTAGTTGTTTTACAGCGCCTCGAAATTCAGCCCAAGGTTCAATTGCTTGGTCTGAACCCTGAGCCAATACTATCGGGCTCGTAGTCAAGACCATTGCCATCGTCATCCCTAATACAATTGTCTTTTTCATTGTTTAAGTTTCTTATAATTACGACTTTTGATTTATTCAGGAACTTCCGGTATTTCTAATTCTAAATCTCCACTTACTTCTTCTCCTAAGGCATTTATGTCGTCTAGATCTGCCTCTAGTTCATCGGCGTCGCTGTTGAGCTCTTGGGCATCTTCTGCCAAGGGCTGTTGACTCATGTAGTACCAATACCCTATTCCCGCGAGTACCACCACTACTACCAACCAAATCCATTTATTTTTCATTTGAGGTTTTATTTGTTGGTTTTCGACTTTTTTGATGATTATATATCATCATCATCAGGAAAACTAAAATCGTCTTCTCCATTTAAGAAATCATCCCACCAAGAAGGAATTTCAAAAGCGGGTTGTGTGGGTTCAGTTATTGAAGGAATTGTTGGCAAATATTGATTTTGAGTTTTTGATTGTTCTTGGGTTTGAGCTTGGTAGGGGGGGTTATTGCTACTATTTATATAATCCGCTTGATTGTTTGAATATGTGTTTTGTAAAACAGTACTTGGTTTAGATGGTGCTTGCTGTCCACTAAAAGTATTAGACGGTTTCGCGCCCTCACTTTGATCGCGTCTTAATCGATTAAAAAAACTCTCTGGGGCCGTTCTATTCTCGGTTGGCGCTGTTGTGTCTTCTCCCGACTCTACTAAAGAATCTAAGTCGGCCATTAAACCCTCTCTAATAGGAGACGCTTCAATATCGGGAGAGTTGGTGTCGCTGACGTTCGTCACATAAACGCCGAATACCATAAATCCTACAAAAAGGAGTGCTGTTATAGCAGATCCTAACATTAATAACATTTTAGCATCCTTTTGTTACAATAAAGTGGATGAGTCACAAAATCTTAATAATTGGAGCTGGCGAAATAGGAAAAGCCCTAGCCAACGTTCTTAAGCAGAACAAAAGGGTAGAAGTTGAATTCTGGGACAAAAACCCACGCCTGTCTTCGGGGAAAAACTTGGAAGAGTTAATTGCTAAATCAAATCATATTTTTTTATGCATTCCCTCTCCCGCTATTGAGAGGGTTGTAAATGAAATTAAGCCCTATCTTTTAAAAGGCGTGTTGGTAACTTCATTAACTAAGGGTATTGAGAAAAAGGGCTCGCTCTTTAGTAGCGAGGTGATGATAAAACGTCTTGGCAAACGCAGAATTGCCATTTTAGCAGGACCGATGTTAGCAGAAGAAATTAAGATTGGCCTACCCACCAAAGTCACGGTTGGTTCTACTGGAAAGAATTTTCAAAAACTAGAAGATATATTCAAAGGCACGTCTATATACCTAGAACATTCTTTCGACATTAAGGGCGTTGCCGTAGCTGGTGTATTAAAGAACGTATATGCCCTTGGCTTTGGAATAATTGATGGACTGGGTTTGGGCTCAAATGCCAAGGGTGTTTATATGAACCTGACTATTTTAGAGATGGAAGTCATTATTAAAAGATTGGGCGGAAAACCGAATACCGCCTTGATGTTTGCCGGTGCTGGAGATCTAGAGGCGACTGGTAATAGTGTTTATTCTACAAACTTCGCGGTTGGTCAAAAAATAGCTCGCGGAAGTCGAGGAAAGCTAGTCAGCGAAGGCATTGTCTCTATAGAGCCATTAATTAAAAGATTGGGTGCTAAAGATTTACCGCCTGCATTATTAGCAGTTAGAAAAACGCTTAAGAACCCAAAGATGGCAAAAGATATTTTTACTGTTCTCATCAAAAATGCCTAGTTCTTATTCCTTGGTCTTGGATGTTGGCACTACAAGCGTAAAAAGTTTCGTTTTCGATAAAGATTTTCGGGTTGTCTCGAAAAGCTACTTGCGACTTAATAAGGCGTACCCTAAAAGAGGTTGGGTAGAGCAAAGTCCAAAAGAGCTGGTTAAAAAATCTGTTGCTGTTTTAGAAGAGGCAGTTAAATTATCTAAAGCACCTTTGATAGGGTTTTCGGGGTTGGGTATCGCGAATCAAAGGGAAACCACTATCCTTTGGGATAAGAAGACGGGAGCGCCCGTTTATCCTGCTATTGTGTGGGAAGACTCGCGAACGAGTCGCATTAGCAAGGTTCTACACAAAAAACACGGTTCGTTAGTTCGAAACCTAACTGGGTTACCAATCAGTCCATATTTTTCTGCTACAAAAATTGATTGGATTCTAAAGAATGTCCCAAGGGCTCAAGGGCTTTTAAATAAAAAACGCCTAGCGTTTGGCACAGTTGATTCTTGGCTTTTATGGAATCTTTCAAAAGAGAAAAACCACGCCACCGACTACACAAACGCTTCTCGTACACTGCTTTTCAATATCAAAAAATTAGAGTGGGATAAAAAACTGTTAAATATTTTTGGAATTGATTCGTCTATATTGCCCGAAGTTAAAAATTCGCGAAGTCAGTATGGGACACTTAAGTCGGCTGTGGTTGGCGCCCCTATGCCTATCT
>PFAH01000006.1:3007-3465 GCA_002773725.1 Candidatus Colwellbacteria bacterium CG10_big_fil_rev_8_21_14_0_10_42_22 | reverse complement strand
GCCAGTATGTATGCTGTCGGCAAAACGGCTGGCGCAACAAAAACAACGTATGGTACGGGTATTTTTATTGCCCAAAATATTGGATCTAGTTTTGAGTATAAGAAAGGTTTTTTTACTACTCTTGTTCCCAATACACCAAAACCCGATTATATGCTTGAGGCAAAAATAGAGGATTCTGCCACAAAGATTGATGCACTACTTGAACAAGGAAAGGATTTGAACCCTCTTATCAAACAATTTGCTAAAAATGTCGGTGTATACATTAAACGACTCCCGCGAAGACCAAAACAATTAATTGTGGACGGCGGCATCACCCAAGCGCCGGATTTAGTTCAAATTCAATCAAAAGCTTTAGGCATCCCAGTTAAAAAACAAAAGATATATGACGGAACAGCTCTGGGTGTAGCGAAATTAATGAGAGGGTGATATCTTTCTATAGATCACCGATTTGGCGCTGT
>PFAH01000006.1:0-2983 GCA_002773725.1 Candidatus Colwellbacteria bacterium CG10_big_fil_rev_8_21_14_0_10_42_22 | reverse complement strand
TTCACGTCGGCATCATTCGGGAAAAATGTATAATCAAGTTATACATTTTCGCCCTCACTTGCCGGCGTAGCTCAGTTTCCGCCAAAGGCGGATCAGCCTCCGGCTGAGGTTAGAATTATGTACTACATTTACGTCCTTCGAAGCCTAAGGAATAAAAAAAGATGGGAACTATATAGATAACTACCCTAAAAAGCCATTATTCACCTGTGTCTGAAACTCCGACATAGAGTATACGCCTATCAATGCCCTGCGAGGGTCAACTTGGTCTTTTAGCCAGTCCATAGCCGCCTTTTTATAACCACCTCCATCTAACAAGATAATAGTCGGTACACCTATCTTTATAATATTGAAAAGTGAAAATGGGTACTTTTCATCAACCGAACCTGATGACTGTTGCCACTTACACTCAATAATCAAACCCTCTGGGAATTTCTCTTTGTTGAGAACAAGAAAATCACACTTACGTTGAGTTTCATAGATACTCGTACCACAAGGCACCTGTTGGGCATATTGTTTTCCACCTACAGCTTTTCTATTTTCAAATACCTGTTTCTTGTGGTTCCAAAACTCTGTATACCCTCTGCTTTCTAATGTGCGTGCAACAAACTGCTCAAGCTGATTGCCCGTCTTATTCGCCTTGTTTGTTGGCGTAGTTTCTGATAATGAGTTCGTTTTCTTTTCCACGTTGATGGGCTTTGCACGATACGGTTCTTGAGGCCCGTATCACCTCTATAGTGTACCCTTTATATAATTCTCGGACAAAGGGAGTATCACTATTAGAAACCATAAAGTAGCCACCCTTTTTATCTATCTCTCGTGCGAACAGAGCAAGACGTTTATGTCCCTCATCGCCAAAGCCGTTGCTGTCATATTGGCTATAGCTTTCGTGATAGGGAGGGTCTAAGTAAAAGAAATCTCCTTTAGTCGGCTTCATCTGCAAGAAGTCGTGTTGTGCTACCTCTGCACCTTGTAGAAGCTGTGAGCAGTTGTATAGGTTATCCTCGTCTACAATAAGGGGGTTTTTGTAGTCGCCCATAGGTACGTTGAACTGTCCGCTTTTATTTACTCGGTACAATCCGTTGAAACACGTCTTGTTAAGATAGATGAAAAGCCCTGCTATTTTTGTTGGGTCTTTCTCTGTGAATAACCGCTTTCGTGCTTTAGCGTAGTATTCCTTGCTGTGTTTCCCCTCGTGGATTTTTAGGTTTCGGATTAAACGATCTACGTCATCTCGCACAGCGTTGAACGTGATAATTAGATGAAAGTTAATGTCTGAAAGATAAGCACGTTTGGGTTGCACCTCAAAGTAGAGGGCACCCCCACCAAGAAACGGCTCGTTGTATTTCTTATAGTCAGGGGGCATACGCTTCACGAGTTCTGGCAGTACGGAGCGTTTACCCCCCACCCACTTCAAAAAAGGTTTGGCGTATAAGGTTGTGGGCTTTTCGGCATTTGCAATCGCAGTAAGGGCAGTATCAAAACCCACTCCTAACGGCTCGTGATATTTTCGTTCCTTAGGCATTGATAAGTTCTTTGCGTGGTAATGGGTTGCTTTCTGATACTCTGCTTACTAAGTCAGCGAACAGGTCTGTTAATTCTTCACTTCTTGTGTTGAAGCGATAGATGAACTCATCAATGTATCGCTGTAGGTGCTCTTTGCTCATATAGTGGTATGTTCCATAGTGCCCACGCTTGAAAGTAGCCCAAAAGTTCTCAATGGTGTTGGTGTGTACCTCGCCCTTAACATATTGCCTCCTGTTGTGGTTCACGCTGTCGTGATTATAAAGTTTTCCAACCTTGTTGTATGAGGGGAATGTATCTGAATAGATTCGTGAGCCGATTTTAACGTTTTCAATAATGTGCTTCTCAATAGTTCTCATTCTAACATCATCTACTGCGGTTGCTCGCACCTCGCCACCTCGTGCTACTAATCCAATAACAGGAGTTTTATTAAGAGTGCTACGCCCCTGTGTTTTCTTGAAACGCTTAGAGTAGTGCTTATTTCTTTCTCTGCCACCAACATATGTTTCATCTACCTCTACTGTGCCAAAGAGTTGCCCTCCATTCTTTTTCATAGCTTCACGGATACGGTGATCCATAAACCACGCTGTGCTTTGCGTTACTCCAACTTTTTTGGCTAATTCAACCGATGATATGCCTTTTTTAGCGGTTGAGAGTAGGTAGATAGCCATAAACCACTTACGGAGCGATACACGGCTCTTTTGAAAGACTGTGCCTGTTTTGATAGTGAAGTCTTTTCTGCACTTGGCACAACGAAAACGAGCATTACTCATTCTGTATATCTTGCCGTGTCCACAATGGGCACAATACTCGCCATCTTTGAAGCGGATACTTTCAAAGTATTCTTGGCAAGTCGCCTCGTTTTTGAAGTAGTCCGTAAACTCCAGTAAACTATTGAACTTCATCATACCCTTATCATATACGATCACTTTGGGGTTGTCAACTACGGATTGGGGATAACTTTATCAAGACACCAAAAGACCCCCGAAGGGGCCTCTTGGCAAACAGACACAAAACAAGAGAGAAGAGAAAACAAGGAGTTTTCAAATTCTTTGTTTTGCGGGAGTTTATTCTCTACCTCAATGGGTAGCGAATGTAGATTTATACCTACACTAAAACGGTAGATCCAAGAAGGAGCTTTGTCAAGCCCAGTCCAGAACTCTTGATGGAGTAGTGTATTTCAGTTAGATTTACTGTTGAGAATACGGGGGCGTAGCTTAATGGTAAAGCGAGTAATTTATACCTACGAGAAGGGAGTTCAATTCTCCTCGCCTCCACATTCTCACAGACTATACTGTATATACAGACGAATTATATAGAATAGTCTTACCCTTTAGGGTAGTTATCTATATAGTTCCCAAAAAGATATATAGGAAGTACATCCAAAACACCAAGCATAAGGTTGAAAGAGCACAATGAAGGGACAAATAAATGGACTAGGCAAAATAAACCTTTCGAGCTT
>PFAH01000009.1:39410-56107 GCA_002773725.1 Candidatus Colwellbacteria bacterium CG10_big_fil_rev_8_21_14_0_10_42_22 | reverse complement strand
CAAAGCAATGGCGACCACAGACGACAGGAAAGCCGTCAATGTGGCAATTACTGTTTGAATTTGTTCGGCGGCGCCTTGCATGGTTGTAACGTAGAAGTCGTCCTTCTCCGGGTCGTTAATGCCGTGTGCTTCTCTTAGAGTTCTCTCTATATCAGCCGCTGTCTGATCTACTACATCGGCGTTTTCGGCTATTACATCAATTTCATGATAATAATTTATCCCTAAAATATACGATTGAGCGCTAGTGTGAGGAATGATGATTAATTCATCCATGTTGAAAAAAGCAACGACTCCTTTCTCAACAAATATCCCTACTACTTTGAATTTAGTATCCTTGATTTTTATGTACTTACCGATTGCATCAGATTCGCCAAATAATTCTTTTTTTACCTTGTGACCCAATACCGCAACATTTTCTTTCTGCTTAATATCGCTTTCCGTAAAAACATCGCCTTTCTCAATAGGAATACCAAAATTACGAGCAAAGAAATCCGCTGATCCGCCCATAATCGTAGGGGTATATGTTTCGCCCTCATAAGATGCGCTTCCGGGAACCATCACAAATGGTTGCACCTCTTTAGCGTAAGGAACATTACTTTTTTGCCTTAGAAGATCGACCTCTCGTTCTTTTAAAGAATCCGCAAAAAGGGCTCCAGCGACATCGGTCGGTCCTGTTGGTTCTTGGCCCGGATTAATCGCAATAGTTTCACCTCCAAAACTACTGATCTCGCCTATAATTAAATCTTCAGCACCACTCCCAAGGGCCATCATCATCATGATAGCAGTGATGCCGATAAGGATTCCTAGAATAGTTAAAAAAGAACGCGATTTGTTCACTTTGAGGGCGCTGTAGGCAATCCTAAAGCTATGTCTTATAGACATATCTATTTACCTTTTTTCACATCACTCTCCAAGAGACCATCTCGCAACTTAATGATTCGATTAGCAAAAGCCGCAATCTCTTCTTCGTGAGTGATAAGAATAATAGTTCGACCCTCTTGATTCAGTTTAGATATGATTTCCATCAATTCGTTACCCGCCTTTGTATCTAGATTTCCCGTCGGCTCATCCGCAAAGAGAATCTCTGGTTCATTAACCATAGCCCTGGCGATAGCCACTCTTTGTTTTTCACCACCAGATAGTTGAGCCGACTCATGTTTTATGCGGTGTTCAAGATTTACAATTTTGATGGCTCGCATAGCCAGCTCCTCCCAATCGGACTCTTTTTTGTCTGAGTAGAGCAGGGGAAGCTCTACATTTTCTAAGACGGTCGTTCTCGGTAAAAGATTAAAGGCCTGAAAAACGAAACCGGCTTTCTCATTCCTGACTTTCGCCATTTCGTCTTCCGAATATTCATCAATACTCTTGCCGTCAAAAAGATACGAACCGCTCGTGGGTTTGTCTAAAAGAGCCAAAATATGAAGTAGAGTAGATTTGCCTGAGCCGGAGGGTCCCATAATAGCCACAAATTCTCCTTTGTTTATATCGAGAGAAACATCTTTAAGGGCAACTGTTTCAACTCCCTCAGTAGCGTAGACCCTGCTTAGGTTCTTAGCTTCAATAAGTTTATCCACAATAGAAGTAGGGGATTAACCCCTGATAAACACGACGATTTCGTCCCCTTCATTAAGGCCTTGCAAGACCTCTACGTCTCCGTCAAAACCTTTCAGTCCAATTTCTACCTCTACTTCTTCTGTCTCTTCACCCCTAACCACCCTGACGAGTTTTCGGCCGTCTTTATCTATAACAGCTCTTTGGGGGATTGAAAGCACATTTTCTCTGGTGCCCGTTATAATATCCACATTGGCGGTCATTCCCGGAAGAACTCTTTCGTCTTCTTCGTCGAATTGAAGCAATACTTTATATGTAGCTACGCCCTCAATGATTGTTTCGGCTGGATCTATAAAACTTACGTAGGCACCAAAGATAGTATTGGAGTCATATGCATCTAGAGTAATACTGGCTTTATCGTCGAGAGATATATCAGCAATATCGGCTTCGGGGATATATGTTTCAATTTCAAACTTTGCGTCTGATATCATAGATACCACCGGGCTGTTTGAAGAAACTATCTCACCCACCTTGGCATCTATTCGAGTAATCGTTCCATTAAATGGCGCCTTGATTAAGGTTTTGTTGATTTCTGCCCAAATGGCATTAACTCTGGCTTGGGTCGTATTTACTCTTTGTTCTTGAAGGAGAATGCTTTGGAGGACACCTTCTTGTTCTGAAGATGATGAGGCCTCGGCAGAAAGATATGCTTGTTCGGCGCTACGCAAAGAACTAATAGCACCACTAATACTAGAGCGAGCTGTTGCAATAGCAGTTCTGTAACCATCTACTATCGTTTCTGATGAAGAGTCAGCGTCGTAGCTGTTAATCACGAAAGATAAATTGTTTAGAAAATCTCTAATAATAAAGAGATTATTTTCCGCCACATCAGTAGCTTCTTTTATATCGGCGCTTTGTACATTTAAGTTAGAAGCCCTCCAACCATCTAATATTTTAGTAATTTTTCTTCGTTCCATACTTAGATCCATGGCCTCTTCAAAAGTTGTACTAAAACGAGAATTTCCTCCACCCGAAATAATTGGTGCACCAAATGTTTTGCTAGTATCCGTACCGTAAAAAAGTTGGTCTGCCTTATTTCGAATTGCATTATCTGCCTCTACGTATGCATCTAAAATCTCGCTTTCTAAATCTTGCCTAGCGCTGTCTATATCTACTATGCTTGTTTTACTGGTTTCCTGAAGGTTTAGGCGTTCTATTTCCAGATTAGCTTGCGCTTCAGCTAGGTCCGCGTATAAATCTGCACTAGCAGCGCTCAATAGAATTTGTCCCTGCGCAACTTTGTCACCAACTTCCACATTAATACGCGCTACTTTGCCACTTCTCTCTAGTGCCATATTAACTCGGTCCGCCGGTTCAATCCTACCGGTGACGTCTACCATACTGATTACATCCTTACGGACAACCTTTCCAATATCATATTGTTCCAAAGGATTGCCTTGGGTGGCAGAAAGTAAGAACCCAAAAGCAATCACGCCTAGACCGGTAATAATGAGGCCCTTTGGTTTCCTAACAAAGACGGTGAATCTGATTAAAATATGACGCAAAAAAACAAGAATTTTTCTTAACATTTAGATAATTAACTTCAATTTTACCCGTTTATTATAACCCAATCAGCTTAAATATAAATAGTTATAAAAGCGAAGCCCCCGGGCAGCTCCGCGTCGGGGGTCAAGTTAATTGCGCTTCTTAACTCCATAAAAAGTTTTGCAAGGAAGACAGACAAGGCCTACCATCCTTTTTGTTTTTCCGCCACGCAAAACCTTCATTCGGCAAGAGCACTTTGGGCACCTCATGTGCCACCTCCTTTTTATTCTTCTTTCGGGTATTCAACCACCAAAATTTAGTAGCTCAATGTCCGAGAAAAGCGTCTAACGAACTGAGTACTTTATACTATAAAAATTTTTGATGGTCAAACGAATACATGCTTTCGTCCTTTTGGACTCATCAGCTGAGATGCACATCTTAGTAGCATGGGGTCAGTTTAACGCCTTGACCCAGGGCTATGGTTCGAACACTCGAGTTCCTTTCTGACAAGAGTCGTCGATGGTTTGAGCCAGTTTACCGCCTTAGCTCAGGGCTATCGTTCGACGAGCATAAAGCTCCCATCTCTAGCGGATTCTTTGCTGTCAAACCTTTTCGGAGTTTCCCATTACCTCTTCTGCCAGTTTGGCTGTCTGAAGAAGTAATGATGCAAGGAGCGTGGAGTCGATGATGACAACCATTGCTTCTTTGCCCACAACAACGGGGCGCTTACCAACTTCTTCATCAGATGTGATGAATACAAGCTTGCTGTAATCGCCAACCTCGATCGGAGGCGCGCTTGCCATAAATCATCACCCCCTTTCTTGTGAAGTACGAATTTCGCCAAGGACAAGTGAGTTCACTAGGTTTGGCAACCATTCTCGATTGCGTGAGGCCGAGTCCAAATCGCCTCGGATTTGGAGGAACCCACTTGTCCTGACTAAGGTGACTATCGTCCACCCAAGAGCAGACATCACCGGCTTTAGGAGAACCGCTTACACGCATCACGGCACTATTCAAAACCTATATCATTATTGATATAGATTCAATATCGTAGTGATTTTGAACAGGGAAATTTTTATAGATACCCAATCCTTTTGAGAGTGGGGGAGTGCTCCCACTCCCAAAGCTTCTTAGCCCCCAAAAATGCTTGATAGTCGTCCTGCCAGTAGGGAAATTCTTTGAGTTGAACTATGCCTTCAACTTCGCCCCACTCATGATTACAGATTTTGTGATTAATCCCGTTTCTAGGATAGGGAGCTCTGATTTTTTCTCTACCCCCCTTAGTCCTTCGACTGGCTCCGCAGATCATACATTTTTGATCTTGATCAATGCGCAAAATCCAACGAGTTTGAAGATTTCTGAATTCCTCGAGTAGGGGAGGGTAATAAGCGGCGGTTTGAAGGTTGTAGTCGCGATATATGCCTTGAGAAGTTTTAATATCCATGATGCCAAACCGCCCATCAATTAATGCCATAGCATCCAAGGTGCCAGCATACCTATCATTGTGATTGATTACTCTTCGCTCAACTCCATCCGGATCAACCTGAATATCACGAATATCTAAAAAATTTTTAAAGGCATCTACGGATGGCTTAATATCCTTATCAAAAATAGGGGACTCCCCTAACAAAATCGCTTCGACGGCCTCATGGACCCTAGTTCCCTCATCAGCAGATTTATTCATCACTTTCTCTGCCTGCTCGAAGCTATCTAGTTCGGCGTAGTATCTATAAAGAGCCGGTTTGGCCTTGATATTCAAAATAGAGGTAACCCTAGGGTACCAAATGCCGCTAATCTCATATCCGTTCTGTTCTTTGAATTTATCAGGACTAAGGTAATTCCACATAATTGATTAAAAAACGCCTTAGAAACCAGTTTTGGACCTTAAATACGGGCTTTTCTAAAGATTCTCGTATTAATGTTAGGGGATAGGCCTAGGTATCTAGATTTATATATATGTCGTAAAACCATTATTATACGACAGATATAGAATCACCCCTAGCCCCTTTCTTCTTTCAACAATTTACGACTTTCTTTCCATGAAAGGTAGGCGAATGGAATGGCTACAATCAAGATAGACAAACCTCCTGCGACTTCTCGTTTGGCTTGGTTGTGATTAACCTCACATTTGTTATCTATTGCTGTCTTATCCCCTACTTCGTCGAAGGGGACTGGTTCAACAACCGGTCCATTGGAATAACAATCTTCAACCCCGAATACATATGCGCTGAAAACAGCGTTCAAAACACTACCAGCTGAAAACATGACTGTAAGCGTGCTGACCACAAAGACCAAGGCGATTGCAATTGCGAAAACTAATTTAAAAATCTTCATTGAAGAGATGTATTGTGTGATGACCTTTTATTATTACAGCATATACTGTTCTGGATTAAGCGTAACCCCGATCGGAACTAATCCACTAGCTGGTGGAACTGAGACCAATCCCCCACTCTCTCTGGTGCCACCCGTTTTCCATCCACCACTTGGCGTTGCATATAGTCCAAAATGTAGGTGCGGTCCGGTTGAAAAACCAGTACTACCCACATATCCTATCAGATCGCCTTGTCCAACACTCTCTCCTGTTGAAACGGTTGTTCTTGAAAGATGGGCATAAAGAGTGCTTAAGCCATTTTGATGGTCAATCAAAACATAATTACCGTATTGGTAATAAAGTCCGTTGTAATCAACTCGGACAACTTTGCCGTTAGCGGCAGCTCGCACTTCAGTTCCGGTTGGGGCTCCTATATCGGTCCCGTTATGGGGGCGTCCTTTATAATATCTGGATGAATAAGCCGTCTCTCCATAGTGTTGAGTTAGAGTCCCTGCTTTCTGTCCAACTGATGTTACGGGCCAAATTAACATACCGGGCTGACGGCTAGGGACGCTTGAGCGATCAAACCCCTTACTAAGCCGAGCTTCAATATCTGATATCTCGTCCATCAGGTTTTGTTGCTCCTGCTCCAGTGTTGTTAATAGTCGCTGATATTCAAACTCCTGACTTTTCGTTTTTACTAACAAGTCCTCTTTTTGAGATTTCTGGCTATCCAGGATTTCTTTTCTATTTGCTAGATTAACTGTTTCAATCTCAAGCTGTGATTTCTTTTGATCACTCACAACAATGGTATCTCTCAATGATCCATGTAATTCAACCAATTCTTTCACCTCACCAGTTAGGGTGTCTTGAAGTGTTTTAAGAGCATTAATTTCCGACACCCCTTCTGCTAGCGATTTGCTTACAAGAATGGATTCTAAAAATGATTGATCGTCGTTTCTTTGAAGTCGACGCAATAATTGACCCACCGTTTCTTTTCTGGAGATTGCATTTTCTCTCACTTCCTGTGCTTCATAGCTCAAGGACTCAATTTCTAAAGATAGTTTTTCTATGCCGACCTCACTTGCTTGTATGTTCAAGCTGGTCTGCTTAATGTTTGTATCTATCTGATTAATGGCTCCACTTAGTGTTTTCCCCTGCCCCTGTAGATTGGTTATCGTTGATTGGGTTTGGTTGATTTGTTTGTTGAGCTTCTCTACCTCTTGGCGCTTTTCCTCTATGGCTGCTTGAAGATCGCTATTTGATTCAGCCAAGGCGGACTCCCCTACTCCTAAAAATAGGAGAGTTGCAATCAACAATATGAAACTTGTTTTATAAAGGGGTCTCATTTTAGTATGTCTCTGGAATATCTAATTTTTCTAGAGCTAAATCTACCCTTTTTACGGATTCTTTTTTGCCTAAGGCCTCTAGAATCTCAAAAGGTCCGGGCGAGTTCTTTTGCCCAGAAAGCGCTACTCTTAGTGGCCACAAATATTCTCCCCTACTCCCATTATTGATGATTTCCATTATTGCCTTCTGGACTTTATCCCTTTTTAAATTCTCATCCATATTATCAAGCACATCTTTTATCTTGTTGAGATTAAGCTCAACTTCTCCAAAATTCATTTCTTGCCACTTTAAGAGAGCCCCCTCGTAGTTGGGTAATTCAAAATAGAAACGAAGTGTTTCTTCGAGTTCATCTAAACGATTAATACGTCCTTTAATTGATTCGATCATGGCTTCGTTTAGTTTCCAACTTTTGGGTACAAAATCTTTAGCAAGCTCTAATAATTCTTTGGTATCTGTCGTTCTAATATGATTATTATTAAACCAATCTAGTTTCTCGTCACTGAAAACAGCACCACCCTTTTGGACTCTTTTTAAACTAAATTCTTTTATTAATTCTTCAATGTTCATAATTTCGCGGTCATCTGTGGGGTGCCAACCCATAAAAGCCAGAAAGTTGAGAACGGCACCTTTTAAATAACCGCTTTTAATATAACTTTCCAAAGATACATTATCTGAGCGTTTAGACATCTTGCTCTTGTTCGGATTAAGTATCATTGGCAGGTGAGCATATTCCGGAATTTCAAAATCTAACGCCTGGATAATAAAGATTTGACGAGGCGTATTGGAAATATGATCGTCACCTCGAATGATGTGCGTAATCTCTGATAAGGCATCATCAACAGCCACAGTGAAATTATAAAGGGGTTCTCCATTTTCGCGGGCAATAATCATATCTCCCATTAAAGAACCATCAAATTCAATCTTACCCCTTATAAGATCATTAAATTCAATCTTGGTATCCGGAACTTTTAGACGAATAACATATGGCTCCCCTCCTCCGGCTTTTTGGCGCGCTTCTTCTGCTGGGATAGCGCGACACCTACCCGAGTATTTAGGAGCTAATCCCTGAGCTAGCATTGCTTGACGTCTTTCCTCAAGTTCGTCTTTTGAGCAGAAACAATAATAGGCCTTTTCTGAATCTAAGAGTTTAGCTAAATACTCTTCGTAAACAGCGCCTCTTTCGCTTTGACGA
The DNA here is from genome assembly GCA_002773725.1 of Candidatus Colwellbacteria bacterium CG10_big_fil_rev_8_21_14_0_10_42_22. Classification (GTDB taxonomy): domain Bacteria; phylum Patescibacteriota; class Minisyncoccia; order UBA6257; family Colwellbacteraceae; genus 1-14-0-10-42-22. The sequence goes on along the minus strand of PFAH01000009.1, from coordinate 48,158 downwards.
TAAAACTCATCCCAATTTAAACCCAACCACCTAAGGCCCTCTTCAATATCTTCTTCAAACTTTTTGTCAGATCGCTCGCTGTCTGTATCTTCTATTCGCAAGATAAACTCGCCTTTGTGTTTTTTGGCGAAGAGCCAATTAAAGAGAGCCGTTCTTGCGGTACCAATATGGAGCGGACCCGTGGGAGAGGGAGCAATCCTAACTCTCACTTTTTTGTCGCTTGACATTACTTATATCTTAAGACGATATTAGCCAAATTTGAAGCTGCTTCTGGTTTGTAGAAACCAACAGCTGCTTTATTCATCCTATCAAGAGTTGCTCTGTCCTGAATCAACTTTTGTATGTTACTTGTAAAAAGATTGGGCAAGAGGTTGTCCGGTTCTATAATCATGGCCGCGCCACTCTTTTGATATTCTATGGCGTTAGCTTCTTGATGGTTGTTGGCCGATTTTGGCAAAGGTATCAATATAGAAGGTCTGCCAAAAGCTGCTATTTCAAATATAAAACCTGATCCGGCGCGAGAGATAACTAAATCGGCTGCTTTGAGGGCGATGCGTAAGTCCTTCTCAAAGTAATCTATAGCTTTATATCTTTCTTTGTATGTTTCAGGCAGATCTTTTAAGGCGACATGTAGTTCAGACATGACACCCTCGTGATTTTTCTTACCCGTTTGGTGAAGAATTTGAGTGAACCCGAGAAGGTCTCCAATAGTGTCTAAAACTAAATCATTGATTTGAGTAGCACCCTGTGAGCCACCCAATACCAAAACCAGCGGCTCATTTATATCAAAGCCGTAGTATCCCTTAGCTCGACCTTGAGTTGTATCATCTGTTAATAGATATTTCCTAACTGGTCCACCGGTGTGAATTAACTCCTTTCCCTTGAAATAACCAGCAGCATTACCAAAAGAAACAGTAATTACGTCGGCGAATTTTGAGGCGATACGATTGTTGATGCCCGGAACTGCATCGGATTCATGAATAACTACGGGTATTCTGTAAAAACGAGACGCCAAAACAACCGGCAAAGAACCATTACCGCCTTTTGAGAAAAGTACATCCGGCATATACCAATAAACCTTCCAAAGTGCTTGAAAAATACTCCAAGCAAACTTAGGCCCATCTATTAAGTTCATTGGCGAGAAATACCTCCTTAATTTACTGCCAACTATTTTTTGAACTCTAATGTTGTTTTGTTCCAGATATTCTTTAAATTCTCCACAGGTACCGATATAGCGAACTTCTAGATCAAATGCTTGACTCGCTGACAGGGTTTGTATTTCAGATACTACCGCCGCTAATGGGTATATGTGCCCACCGGATCCACCACCAGTTACCAGCACCCTAAAATTTTTTATTTTATTAGACATGTTCTGTCTCAAGCGTTTTTATGCACATTAAGCATTATACCGACCATTGTCATGAAAACTACTAGGGAAAAGTTTCCATAACTAACAAATGGCAGTGGCACTCCAGTAGTTGGGATAAGGGCGGAGGCGGATGCAATGTGCACAAATGTTTGTGTGCCTATAACGGCTGAAAGGCCAACTAAGATAAGCTTGCCGAACTTGTCTCGCACATGCCTACTGGCTATGAATCCTCCGATTATCAAAAGTAAATAAACAAAGATGACCATCATTGCTCCTATGAAGCCGACCTCTTCAGCAATAATAGCAAAGATAGAATCTCCCATTCTTTCGGGCAGGAATTTTTTGGCGTTGGATCCACCGTATCCCACTCCAGTCCATCCGCCAGACCCAATAACTGTGAGCGCCTGATTGATTTGGTAGGCAGAACCTTGAATATCTTCAGTTGGATTCATAAACGATTTGATTCTTTCGTATCTATAGGGCGTAGCCACTATAAAACTGGCAAAGATAGTCATGCTTATAAGAACGATGGCTAAAATGAATGATAGTCGTGCGCCAGATGCAAAATATAAAATTAAAATAGTTACACCGATTATAAAAGCGGCGCTAGTAGAGTTTTGAAACAAAAGGATTAAAGATATAAATCCAAGTATAGATAAAAATGGAATTAACCCATCTGGGATACTTTGCTCACGGGTACTGTGGGGCTTAGAGAGCCAAGCGGCAAAAAATAAAACCATCGTTAGCTTTAAAAGCTCTGAGGGTTGAATCGCAAATAGACCTATTAAGAGCCATCTTTGAGCTCCTCCAGATGAAGCTCCCAATGGAGTAAAAAGCAAAAGTAGTAAAACTACACTTCCTATCAAAATAATCGGAGAAAGTTTTTTATAAATCCGATAATTAATAAGATATCCTGCCATGAAGCCCAACGAACCAACACCTACACCCCATAGAAGTTGATCTTTTAGGAAGTGATATGGATCATTAAATTCAGAAGATTTCCCTAAATCAGAAGATGCAGATGTTAGGGCCGCCAAACCGACACCAAAAACTAGGATTATGAAACTGAAGAAAATAAGGTAATCTAATCTTTTTTTGGCCTTTCTCACTTTAGATTAGGTGTAATACCTTAGAATTTCGCCCCTTATTTCGTCCTCGCCAAAGATTCGTCCACCTAAAATGGTTTGTTTAACTTCATAATTACTTTTACCCAAAAGCACTAAATCGGCCACCATCCCCTCCTCTATCATTCCTCTGTTATCAATACCAAAAATTTTGGCTGGTATACTGGTTAATTTTTTAATAGCACCCTCTAGAGACAAAAGTCCTTCCCTAACTACGCTCCTTAAGTAGTCGGGAAAGATGTTACTGGTGGTTAAGTTCTCGATATAGTTGCCCCCAGACGATACTCCGGTGGCATTAGCCGTGACAAGAGCACGCTCCTCGCCCAAATATCCCCTGATTGAGGATATGTTTATATCTTCGTAAAAGATAGTTGCCTTCAAATCGCTTGCCTCCATTAACCTTTGCATAGCTTCTATGTAGTTTATATCCCAATTCTCAGCTATTTGTTTAATGGTTTTTCCAACTAGGAAGTGATGATGAGGAGCACTGGCTACTTGCATATTTCTAAAGTCCACTTCTTTGAGAGCTTCTTTGATAATTTCCCCATTTTTCGAGTCCCTAACTTTCGCCAACATTACACCCAGATTATTACTCTTTAATTTATCGGGTAGGAAAGAATAGATTGGAACTTCACTAATCTCACTTGGTTGAATAATAAAATAGAGATTTAATTTTGTGGCCGATTCCTTTAAAAGAGAAAGCGCCTCCCTGAATTCTTTTATATAGCCCTTAACTGGCCTTAGGTTATCTATCACAATTGTTGCGCCCGTAGATTCAGCAAGTTTAATTACTTCTTGCATGGATTTTATTAAACCCTTTCGAATATCTCTTAAGCCGACAACATAAACAGAACCTTTGTCTGCAATTTGATTGCCGACCACATTAGCTTCACGCAAAGAAATAGGATTGCCATATGCAGAAGCTAGATCTGCAGAAACCCCAAAGGCCCCTCCCTTGATTGCCTCACTAACCAAACGACCCAAAACATCCGTTTCTTTTTTCTCAAGATTTTTTCTATCACCAACAAGCTCTCTTCTAATGGTTGAATGTCCGGCAAAAGTTCCATAATTGATTCCCAATCTCCTGCTCTCCATTTCATATAAAAACTCTTGTGTTGTATGCCAGTTAACATTTACTTCGCTTATATCGGACCACATATTTATTGAATCTAAAGAGCCATAGAGTAGTGGAGCTAAAGAAGATCCGTCAACTCCACCTAGAATAGTAGTAACGCCCTGTTTTAAATAAACCTCCTGTTTGGGATTAGAAAAAATACTTAAGTAATGATCTGAGTGAGATTGGATATCTATAAAACCAGGGACTAAATAATTGCCAAGACCTTCTATGATTTTTCCGGCTCCCCTCTCTTTGAGATTCCCTATAGAAGAAATAAGCCCCCCTTGGACTAAAACATCTGCTTTGTACGGCTCTTTGCCAGTACCATCAATGACTTGAACACCCTTGATAAGTAAGCTCATTGATATGAATTATAAACCCCGAGGGGCAGGATAGAAAGGAATTTACTTGTTAATTACAAAAATAATCTGTCTAAGAAGAAAAGCGCCAGTCCTAAACCTACGCCAATAACTGATATTATCCAAAATCTCATCGTCACCTGGCTCTCGGGCCATCCAGATGCTTCAAAATGATGATGGATAGGCGTTGAGAGGAAAAGTTTTTGTTTCCTAAATTTCTTATACAAAGTTTGAATAATTACCGAACCGGATTCTATAACAGGCACCACGGCGAAGATGGGCAATAAAAAGACGGTGTTGGTTAGCATAGCTATTACGCCCATAGTGATGCCGAGGGCCATAGCTCCGGTATCTCCCATAAAAAATCTAGCCGGATAGATATTAAACCAAAGGAATGCCAATAAAGCCCCCAGAATAGCTCCTATCATAGCTGCCAAATCGTATCTACCAAGGGCGAACGAGACCACCAAAAAGGCAGTAAATATAAAGAGCGAAACTCCTCCCCAGAGCCCATCTAGGCCATCTGTCTCATTAGCCGAAAAAGCACTCGCTAAAATTACAAATATAAATATAGGCACATACCAAAAACCAATTTCAAAGTTACCAAGGAAAGGGACGTGAATGATTTGCCAATCTAGAATACGCGGTGAGTAAAACCACCAAGCGCCGATAACAGCCAGAAATAAATAGATTGTCATTTTGTGCGAAACCCTCATACCGCCTCCCTTATCTCCTACCCGCATAATTCCCATCAAGTCATCAAAAAGCCCCAGGGCTGCAGCTATGAAGAAAGCCGCTAGGGGTAGATAGGTTTGAGCGCGATCCACGAAATTAAGGTATCCCCAAAATCCATCAAAAAGATTATCTAGAATCAAAACGCTTCCAGTTAGGATAAGAAGGGTTAACCAAATAATGATTCCTCCCATAGTAAGGGTCCCCTCTTTCTTTTTGTGTAAACTGGAAAAAATAGGAGTGTCGCTAGACACTCTTATTTGTTTGCCTGCATGTGCTTTTTTTAAAAGGCGTGTGATAAACGGGGTTAAGGTTAGCGCCAAAACAAAAGAAGTAATTAATATTGCCACTATTCTTACTGCTTCTAATATCATAGGTCTGATAAGATTTTTGCTGTTTCGCCAAATCTATCTTGGCTTCCAAAGACCACAACGACTACCGGTTCTTTTCTATCGGGTACAGAAAAGACAGATAAAAGATTGTCGTCTGAAGCAGGAATGCTGCCAGTTTTTCCTCCTAGAAAATCTGCCCTCCCAGCAAAAGCATTAATGCTTACTAATTGTCTAGTTAGGCCGGTGTTTATGTCAACTATATAATCTGTGGAACGTCTACTAATTTCTAAAAGTTGTCTGTCGTTTTGCCAGATATAATTCGCGAACCTAACTAAATCTTCCACCGTAGATTGGTTTTGCGGAGATAGTCCAGTTGGTTCCACAAAACGAGTATTACCCATACCCACCTCTTCTGCTGTCTGGTTCATCAATGTTATAAACTCTTCATTTCCGTAGTGTTCTGCTATGGCTGCGGCCGCATCGTTACTGGAGACCAAGAGCATTGCCTTGAGTAAGTCCATTACCTGAAAGGCCTCTCCCACTCTAAGCCCGCCCGAATCCCCTATTGTATCAACTGCCGTTTGGCTGATTGTAACTACTTCGGCCTTATCCATAACCAAACTGGCTATATGAGCACTCATCAATTTTGTTATTGAGGCAATAGGCCAACGTTTTTGAAGATTCCAACCTAAAATGTTCTTGCCCGAAAGCGTGTATGCTCCAGCTGCCACAGCCGTCTGTGGCTCTGTATCTCCTGCTATCGAAGCACCACTGCCCGGGGACGGTATCTCGCCAATTAGAACAGATTCAAAATTAATATTCTCTTCTTCTGGGGTTTTTTCAGATACTAGAATTGGCTCTTCGCCAAAATAACGCATACCAAGAGACGCTCCCACCAAGAACGCTAGTAAGATACTAATTGTCGCTATGGGCTTGTCCATTTTCTTCGAAGAAAGATTTTACTATATCCCTATACTTTTCATATTTAGGCAAATCATCTTGAGTAGAGATACCCATGTGATTCAAAAATTCAAACGTAGGTTGATATATATAAGCATTACTGCGTTCCGGGTCTGGCGATCTTTCAATTAACCCTCTAATCGTCAAGCTCCTCAATATAAAAGACGAATTTACTCCACGGATATGCTCTATAAGCGCCCTTGAGCATGGACCCAGATAAGCAATAATTGAAAGGGTCTCTAAATTGGCGGGAGTAAGCTTTGTGTCTAACTCCTCTTTAGTTAAATGTTCTAAAAGCGAAGATAATTCTGGCGATGTTGTTAATTGAACCTTTTCATCATGTAACACAATACTAAGTCCCCTGTCTTCGTTTTTGAGAGCATCTTTCATCTCTCCTAACGCTTTTTTGAGTTTTGCCTGATCTGTTTTAAGTATTTTTGCTATTTGAGAAATAGACATCGGTTCACCATGTAGGAACAAGAGGGCTTCTAGTTGTGCCTTAAGCGTTTTTTTATCCATTTTTTAGAGAGATATTTATGTCGCCGAATGTTTGTTCCTGAATAATATTAACCCGATTATCTTTTAATAGATGCAAAAGCGCTAAAAAAAGCACCACTATCTCTGGCTTATCTCGCTTATCGCTTAAGTTGCTGAAGTTAGTTTTGACAATACTACTAATGCGTACCATCAGTTCATCAATCTTTTCTTCTAAATTGATGATTTTGACCTCTTCCGTTTCTAGCTTTTTTAAACTCTCGACTACTTGAACCAATTTTTCAAAGTATCTTTGAAGATCTACGGGTATTACTTTTTCGCTCAAATAAAACCCGTTTGGTGCGCTAGCCAAGAATGGTCTAGTGAATGCCATCTGTTTGTTCCACCTTGCTTCAATTTCATTTTCGACTTGATGAAATTCTTTATACAACTTTAGTCGTTTCTCAAGTTCAGCAATATCTTGCTCTTCTTCCACGCTTAATTCCAAGTGGGGCAAAAGAGCGTGTGATTTGATTAAAACTAGATGCGCTCCGACTACCACAAAATTAGCCAACTCTCTGTGGTCTACTTTTTCTAGCTTCTCTAAATATAAAAGAAAGTCAGCAGTTACTTCGGCTAGATTAAGCCGAGTAATTTCCATTTGCCTTTCATCTATTAGTCCTAGGAGTTTATCCAAAGGGCCTTTAAAATTCCCTATCTCAAGTTGATATCCAATCGGTGTTTCTGTATCCATAGCTTATGCGATTAACGTTCTTTATTCTAAGGCAACAACACTTATAATGAAAACGTAGAGTATGGCCTTAGCAATCTATAGAAAATACAGACCCAGAACATTTGCTGATCTCCTCGGTCAAGAGCTGGTGGTAGAGATTTTGACTAATGCCGCTAAGATGGACAAGATTAGCCACGCTTATCTTTTTCATGGACCAAGAGGAACTGGCAAGACAACTGCTGCTCGTCTTTTGGCAAAAATTGCTAATTGCGAAACCAGAGTTAGTGATGAGATATTCAAGAAAAAGGGTGAGCCCTGCAATAAGTGTCGTCCGTGCAAAGAGATAGATAGCGGTTTTGCCTTGGATGTAATTGAGCTGGACGCCGCTTCTAATACTGGCGTTGATGATATTCGAGAACTAAAAGAAGGTATCCGTCTCTCCCCCACTTCATATAAATACAAGATCTTTATCATTGACGAAGTGCATCGTTTAAGTAAAAACGCTTTTGATGCTCTTTTAAAGACACTCGAAGAACCGCCTTCCCACGCTATCTTTATATTGGCGACCACGGAAGAAGATAAGGTTCCTTTAACAATTAGCTCGCGCACTCAAAGGTTTCATTTTCGTCGCTTACCTATTCAATCGATTCTCCAGAAATTAGAAATGATAGTCAAAACAGAGGGTATTAAAATTGCTCCCGATGCCCTAGAGTTGATTGCAACATCTTCTGAAGGAAGTTTCAGAGACGCCGAGTCCCTTTTAGAACAAGTCATTAATATGGGTGAAGCGATGGACTTGGAGTCCGTTGAGAGAATTCTGGGCAAAGTCGGTTTTATACGCACAGATGCTTTGGCTGGTTTAATATTGGCACAGGACTTAGAGAAAACATTAGAGTATTTGGCGGATATTAATGAAGCGGGGTTCAACTTAGTTCAATTAACAAAAGATCTAATTCACTACTTACGCAGAATCCTTGCTTATAAATTCGATTCGAAATTGGGTGAATATTATGAGCGCGAATTTACAATCAATGAAGTCGAGTCAATTAAAAAACACGCCGATTCTATTAAAGACCCAACCAAAGTTATTGATTTAATAAAGTCCTTAATTAGAGGATATTCCCAAATGCGTTATTCTCCTTTTACGCTGGTGCCGTTAGAAATAGCTATTATAGAAAATCTAAAATCTAATTAAACTTAATCGGTATCTCTATCGCTGCATCATTTCGACGCAAGTCGGAGGGATTATCTCTTCTTAAAATGAGAGCCCCCCTATCTCCATAATCGGGTTTCTCAAACTCGAGAACGCCCTTGAAGGGCACAAATTCTTCTGTCATCCATTCTCCTTCTGCTTGTATATACCCCTCGGCGATTATTAATCCGTCCCAATTTACCAGAACCATCGGCGCTGTGGCCTCAAAAAACCAATACCCTCTTGCTTTGCCAGTAATAGACAGAGGCGACGTTATCAGAGCTCCTGCTTTAGGAAATTCTATGCTTATCATATCTTTTGCCTCGTCCGGGACATAATATGTTTCCTCCTCAGGG
>PFAH01000009.1:23448-39393 GCA_002773725.1 Candidatus Colwellbacteria bacterium CG10_big_fil_rev_8_21_14_0_10_42_22 | reverse complement strand
CCGATTATCGCTAGTACGAAAACTAAAGACGTTGCAATTATAAATCTCTTTTTCTTCATATTGGCTGACCTCCTCGTGCTAGCACAACTTGGCTGGGGAACAGGGATTCGAACCCCGGTTTCTGGGACCAAAACCCAGCGTCCTACCACTAGACGATTCCCCAATAGAATCCTCTATTTTATATCTCTTAATAGCTTCTTCATCAAACGTCTCTCAACTGCAGATTTAAAGTGCTTCTCTCTAATCCTCGCTCTCGTCGGGCGAGGCGGGCGATTCCCCAAGATCTTTATCTATATAACCCTCATTATTGTTAAAAAGCAATATTTTAGATATAAGAACAGAGTGGGATACGTACCAAAAAAGGAGAAGCAAATTGGATATCGAAGATATCCTGTTTCTAATGGAGGGTTTAGATTGGCAACACTACGCTGCTTGTAGGGGTAGCGACCTCTTTTTTGTACCAGATGAATCTACATCCGAGACGGACGACGAGAAAAATCGTCGAGAGCGAAAAGCGAAAGCAACTTGCTTTGACTGCTCCGTGAGGGTGGAGTGTCTCGAATACTCCCTTGAGACCATGCAAAAACATGGCATTTGGGGAGGACTTAACGAGAAACAGCGACGCCAAGTCATCAAACAAAGAAGAGGGTTGCGCACAACCTGAGAAGGCCCGAAGCATTCCAGTTTATGGATGCTCATGACGGCCTTCTCTTCATTTTTATATAAGAAGCCCACCATTAAGGCGGGTTTCTTATAACTTAGAAAATCTAAGAACTACTCTTCAAAAACTTTATCTAAGAATGCCCAGAAAGCATCATTACCTCCAAGTTCGGCTGCGCATTCACTACCCTCGGCTAGTGGCCTAGCTGAAGGGTGAATTGCTTCAAGTGGTAGGTGTCTGTACACCCAAGATACATCACTATTCTCGCTCACAAGCGATTGAATGGTTGGATGGACTACCTGACAAAACGGACATTCTAAATCAGAATATTCGATGATTGTTATGGGCGCATCCACATTACCCCTTATGTGATCTTCTGGTGAAATGCTTTCGGAAAGATTGGCGAGATAACCAAAACCAATATTTTCGTCGTAAGCTATTAAGTCGGCGTTGCCCCTAGCCATATCTAGAGCTTTTTCAAAGTTGGCCTTTGGTTGTGCGCCAGAAACAATCACGGCGCCTTCAATACTTTCGCCCACAATAACGAAATAGGGTGTTCCAGCTCCCCCGGCTGCCTCTGCAGCGACGACATCGGCGTCGACATCATCAGCATAACGACCACTTTCATAGCACTCTTGAAAATCTTTGGTGTTTAAGCCGATAGCTTTTGCTACTTCGACTGGATTGCCCACAGTTCCCTCCTCTAGTCCAGTTGTGGGTTTGCCACCTGGAAGTCCTTGGACGTAGATAACAGCTCCAGCAATTAAAAGCCCTGCTAAAACTATAGCCCCCGGTACTAAATAATTTTGATTATTATTCATTTTATTTATTTTTCGATTGACTGATTTATATCATATATCGCCTTCAATATCTATTCCCACCATTTACTTCCGGTAACTTAATCAATAAACTATTAACTTAAGTCGATAAAGGTTTAAAAAATAAAATGGAAAAACCAATAATATATACCACTCCTACTTGCGTCTATTGCAAGATGGTTAAAGGGTATTTTAGAGAAAAGGATGTCGAATTCGAAGAGAAAGATGTTGTTTCCGACGAAGTCGCGCGCGAAGAAATGGTTGAAAAATCAGGACAAATGGGCGTCCCGGTTACGGTTATTGGAGAACATGTGGTTATCGGATTTGATAAAGGCACCCTAGACATGCTCTTAGAAGAAAAACAGGAGAAATAAGTAAAAACACCCCTCTTTAGAAGTTTTTTGATTCGCTAGAAACCTTCTAAAGAGGGGTGTTGACTTTTTGGGTCTAGAATTATTAATATCAAGACAGAGCGGAGCGGATAGCTCCCGAGCAACTAGCGAAGCTCGGGAGCATCCGACTCTCGCATCAGCACATCACAATCTTCCGAGGTATGTCCTCCCTGATTGCCTCCCCACCAGAGGCCAATCTTCCTGCATACCCGGAACAATCACGTAGAAGTAACGTCATGGGTTAACACCCAACTGTTGGCACGTTTCCGGTAAGGGACTTGGGGTAATGTCTCTTAGTGTCGACGTTGATGTCGTTGTCAAGCGTGATTGTGTCGTACGAAACCCACGGTTCTCCCCCTTCCGTCGTGCGACCCTCGGCGAGATGCTGTTGGCTCGGAGCGATCTTTTCCTTCTGGATAGTTCGCAAAGTGCTTTCGGTATCTCGCCGTAGGATTTCGGTTGTTGCTCGGGCGGGCAACACACGGCAACCGTACACTCGGGACGATGCGGTTGCTACCCAGCCGGGGCGGGGGTTGAGCGACTAACTCTTCCCCCGCCCCGCGCTTCTTTTAAAAAAGACGACTTTCACAGTCGTCGTTTATTTTAATAGGAACCCCAGTTATTTAGTGCGTCTCAAAATCTTTAAAACCAATAATTTTCCCTTCTTTAATTGATATATCTGACACCTTGGCTGTGGGTGGACCATTCTCACACCAATTAATAAAACTATTTAAAAGTTTTTCATCTCCTTCCGCTTCTATATAGAGAGAGCCGTCAGTTTCATTTCTGGCAAAACCGCCGATATCCATTTCACGAGCTTTCTTTTGCGCAGAACCCCTAAAAAATACCCCTTGGACATTTCCTGTTATTTTAATATTTAGATGTTTCATTTCTTAATTACGATTCATCTTCGAAACTTTTATTTTTGCGAAACATTCTTTTAAAGAAAAGAACGCTTAAAACGAAAATTAAAGTTACGCTGACTAATATTATTAGAGTTCTGCCCATACCTACCTTTGTTCAATTTTATAATTCCCCTGTCTCAAAACTTCTAGATCTTGTCCCCTGAACTTGACTAAAGTGGACGGACTTCCTTCTAAGTCGCCTCCGTCTATATAAAAATCTACTTTTTTACCAAAATATTTTTTAGCTTCTTTAATATTTATAATAGGTTTTTCTCCTTGAGGATTTGCGCTCGGCGCCACGAGGGGCCCACTTTCTTCCAAGAAACCTATTAAATCATCATCAGCCGGCACCCTAAAAGCAAGCGACTCCCTACCCCTATGAAGGTATTCGTACTCATCAAATGGACAGGGTAGAATAATACTAACAGGGCCGGGCCACAAACCTTTAATTTTTTGTCGGATTACATCATCCAATGCTATTTTAAATTGCCCCAAGTTATCTATAGAGCTTAAAAGAATAACAAACGGTTTATTATAATCTCTGTTTTTAAGCTCGTATATTCTATTAACTGCATCTTGTGAAAATACTGGAGCTACTATCCCATAAAGTGTATCTGTGGGGATAACTCCTATCCCTCCGCTTCTTAAGATTTCTATTTCCTTCTTACTTCCAAGCATTGCCAAACATTATATCTAAAAGAAGACGTGAGCCGCCAGTAAAGCTTTGAATCTATTCCTAGCTTTACCAGCGGCTCTAGTTCTGTGTTTGGGATTGGTGAGGTCGAAGTGTCTCGCCCCTAACGCAGACGATTCTTTCTGCCGACAGTTTTATACTGACGGCTTGAGGATGACGCACATATCGATGTCCCCATGTCGGGTGCTCATAGACACCGACCACTTCAAAGGGGGGCTTTTGTTGATATGTATCTCGAACGCTGATGCTTATATATTCAGTCAGCATGCCAGTACCGGTAGTGTCGAAAAGCGGTTCGTCAGCGTATTCTGACCAGGTAACTAAATCACCCGGCTTGAATCGCCACTTGGTCCAAAACTCGAGATCCATCCCATCTCCTTTTTCAAGCTGCTATCCCCTGTTTTTATTATAGAGCACTAGAGAGTTCCATACGGAATTTATCCAGTAAGTCCAAATAGTTATTTACATCTTCTGGTTCATAGGCAACGTGTTCTTGATAATCTATCGATGAAAGATGAATCGAATTTCTGACCCGCCTTAATCCCTGGAGTTTGTATTTCATATTCCGACTAAAAATCCCCTTAGCATAAGCTAAGTCAATCATGCTTTTGAAATTTCTATCCGGATTAGTGCCAGCCGTTATCTTGTCATATCCAGCTTCCATGATGGAAGTCAAAGCGGACTCTATGATAGAAGATATGGTTATCATCAAGTTTTTACACAAAAGCGATTCAACCGTTAGATATATTTGATAATCGTTGTAGAGATTTATCATGAACTCCAAGTATTGGAGTTGATAGGCGATATTTTCTCTAGCCCCCTTCTTCTTGATAAAAGACCACTCTTCTTTGTAGTAGTTAGCTGATTGAGGGTGTCTATTGCTTTCAAAAAGTTCCTTTTTGCTAACATTATCTAGGCGACGTTCCTGCGAGTTTTCTATTTGTTTACGAAGACGATCCATTATTCTCTATCCATATATTCTCCAAACATTTCTTGATACATATCTCTAAGCCATTCATTTTGCATTTCGTATTCCGGATCTATTTCTTCGATTAAACCATTAATATAATTTAAAATCTCTTCAGCTCTCCTTTTTGCATCACTATACTGTTGAACTCTTTTTGGTTGGTCTTCTTCCATATAAATTCTATGGTTCAGTAAGGCAATTTGAGCCTCTAGAGCTATCCTAATTTGAGATAAATACTCTAATCGTGCTGGATGTTCTCGAAGAGCAGTAGTTGCTTTTTTGTCTCCCTCTTTTGCTTTTGTGTATAAATCCATTAACTCTTTGATTGTTTTAGTAGGCAGAGAAATAACGACCTTGGGCATTGTTGTTGGCTCGATTATTCTCTCGGTGCCAAGTTCGTACGCCGCTTCTGATTCATAATATTTAACATAACCCGCCTCTCCTTTTCCCATAATTCCGTCTTTAATTCCTTTAATTTTTTGCCATACTTTTTGGCGATTTTCTTCTAGAACTTCGATGTTTTCCACTCTTTCAGAATCGCTTCTGTGGTTTTTTGGATGTTTGTGCGTAACATCTTCCGCCCACCTCAAGACGGTTTGTTCGTCGCCCCTAGAGATAATAATTTCTTTAACTGCGTCTACACGATCAAAGAAGTCGCTGTATTGAGTAGTTACCTCTACAAATCTGGGGTTAGTGCCCAACCAGCCAAACTGATCCGGTACTATAACTAAGAGGGCTTCAGTTAAATCAGACCACTCACCCTTTTCACCTCGACCCTTAAGCTCTTTTTCAACCTTTTTTTCATCTTCTTCAATTTCTTTTTGTTTATAAACTCTACTTCCTTCTCCATCTGCAAATTCTTTAAATCTCTCCATCTTCATACGCAAACTCTCCCATTCATTTAAGAGGGCTTTTTCTGGACTTGGTATAAATTTATTATCTAAAATCACGTATAAATTATAACAGATAAATCAATTTATACATTGACTAACGCTATATTTTATAGTATTAAGATATCCGGTCTAAGAAAGGAGACCGTTTTGTACACCTACAAACTTGGACAAGTGGATGGGATTGGGATGAAACTCAGGGTTTGGCTCGTCGATGATGAGCTGTTCCTTGACGAAGTCCTGAGGAGACAGCACAACTTCGGCTGCTCCGTCTCTTATGGGGACGATGTTCCAAACATCGTTCCTCGTGCTATGGAACGCGATGAGGAGTTCTCGGGGCGCCTGAAGAAGGGCGATGAAATCATCATTGTTCTCTGTGATTACCCCAATGAGGGAACAGTGCTTGGCTGGGGATTGCCCGGTGAGTACACGCGTGCTCTTCGCTCCTTCGACAGGCCCGTCGAAGAACGTCGTCGACTCGTGAACGCTCCCCTCTTCTTTGAGGACATCTCTCCTGAAGAGAGGCGGTAGCCTCAATGAGGCACACCATCATGCCCCGCGTAAGGACGAAGGATCCACCTAGGAAACCCTTCGCTACCAGCGCGGGGTTTCATATTTTCAGGTATTGACAAAAACTCTCAATGGTGCTATGAAGTACCTAGTACACTAAATATTAGATGGACACAGGAAAACGACGTTCGCGTTGTGGTGGTCTACCCCCCTAGATCGCCACAACGCGACCGTCGTCAGCCCACGGTACGCACCCGGAGGGGAAACAAAAGTGAGGGCAACCTCGCCGAATCCGGGCAACGCACACATACTCCGACTTGTATGTGAGAGGAAGTGCAACCGCGGTGTTGTGAAACTGCGTCCTCGTTCAGAAAGAGAACCCCCGGTTAGTTGCGCTACGGGGGTTCGCTAATTTTAGGCCCTAATATTTACTCTCCAAATCCCAAAAAAGTATCTGTTTTGAATAAGATCTTGTATAGATTTTCTATGAAGTCCCCACCAGCATATCCTGTCACGAAGGCCAAGGCCGGACCGAACTCTAATCCTAATATTGATATATCCAGCCCCTTAACTGCTGCCGTCACCGTAAATCCAACAATGCCAGATATAAAAACCATGACAAAGAAATACGGTAAATCAAACTTGCTCTCTTTGAAAGCAAATTGATGTTTCGTAAAACCGACTAATCCCCTAATGACTCCCCCTGCGAAACCTGCTATTAAAAGTGGTGATAAGTAATCCATAATATTTTCATTATATCAAAAAATGAATTTGATTTACCTAAATACCAAGGGTGTCGAGGGCTTTATTGACTAAACGGTCGGCATCTTTGTTTTTTTCTCGAAGAACATGAACAAACTTTACAGATGCAAAATCTTGACGAAGATTCCAGATTTTTATGAAAAGTGGAACAAGGTGTTCGTCTTTAATTTTATATTCAGCATTAAGTTGTTTGACGAGCAATTCACTATCTGTCCTTACCTCAACGTCCGTCTTTTTAGCCATCGCTTTTGTAAGTAATTGTTTGGCTTTTTTAAGAGCAAAAACAACCGCACTATACTCAGCAATATTATTGGTGGTGTTGCCGATAGCTTCGAAGTATTCCCTACCTCCAACTACAGCACCAATTGCAGCAGGTCCAGGATTACCACGCGACCCACCATCCGTATTAATTATGTATGTATTAACTTCCATGGAAATTCTGTTTCTGGCGGAAGCACAAAACCGGCTGCGGCTTTATGGCCTCCTCCCCCGAACTTTTGAGCAAGTTTGCCGACATCTATATCGCTGTTCTGATCTGCTCTTAGAGAAACCTTTACCTTATTACCTTCTCCGTAGCGCCATATGATGCCTATATCATATCCTCTTTTCACAATCGTATTACCCATTTGCGATTCAAAAACAGAGGAATTTACAGCCAAAGATCTATATCCCTCAAAGATTACTTCATCCGCATCTTTTAATTGGTCCTCAATAATTTTTTCCTGATATTCTCTAATATGAGCTCCGTAACTTAGATGCTCTTTTCTCTTTGACTTGTTTTCAAAACTTTGAATCATACTTCCCCATTCATCAAAATCAAAATTGAGCGTGAGCACGAGTGAATAGAAATCTCTAGAATATGGAAGAGCGAATCTCCAAAGGTCTCCGTCTTCTACGTATTGTAGGAAGATGGGAACTGGTTTCTTGGGGAAAAAGTGTTTCCATGCCAAAACGCATCCCGAATTTTCCTTAGCATATATGCTTCCGGGGATTATGTTTAAGATTTCTTGGGCGGTAGCGTGGTGGTCTATAAGAGTGAGAGATTTTGCTTTTTGCGCAATTTCTTTAGTTATCTCTAATGGGTAAGAAAAATCAATAATATAAACATCTTTGTTTTCTAATCCTTCCGGAGGGGGTGTTTGGTATTTTACGCCTATGTATTCAGCTTCGTCGCCGAATTTTTCCCTAGTTGTCCAAGCTCCACTAAATCCGTCTGAACAATTATCGTGATATAGAACTATTATGTTTTTCATCTCTTGATTTTGTTTAACGCCTCCACGGCTGGTAATTTTTTACCCGCTAAGAAAGTCAGCATAGCACCTCCGCCCGTAGAAATAAAAACATTTTTTGCATTTTTGGGAGGGCTGATTGAAGCAAGGGTGTCCCCTCCTCCAATTAGGACATGCGCTTTTTTATTTATAAAAATTGCCCTAGCTATTTTTTGTGTACCTTTGGCAAAGAGAGGATTTTCTGTTCTGCCTAGAGGGCCATTCCAAATAATGGTTTTAGCATTTGAGATAATTCGCTTATATTCAGCAATTGTGTATGGACCTATATCAACTACGGAGTTTTTATTAACAGTCCAATCAAGGGGCGTCACCACCTTTTCTTTATTAGCTAACTTCTTGGCAAACGATATTGCTTTTTTGTCATAAACCGATTTGCCGATATTGACCCCTCTAGCCCTTAGAAGGTTGTTGGCTACCACTCCCCCTAGGAGCACATGATTTACTTTTCCTAAAAGCTTATTAACTATACTTATTTTTTCATCTGCCTTAGCTCCACCAAGAATTAAAATAGCTGGTTGACGAGGTGAATGTATTGCATGCGTCAATCTAAATAACTCTTCTTTTAAATGTGGACCCATTTGACTAGACATTACCTTGGCCAATCCGTATGTAGAGGCATGAGCACGATGGGCATCTGGAAAATCATCATTAATATATTTATCTCCCAAAGACGATAGAAGCTTAATAAAGGTTTTGTCGTTACCGGTTTCGCCTTTAAAAAAACGTATATTTTCAAGAAGGAAAACACTACCATTTTTAGATGATGCTATTGCATCACCAGCGCTTCTTGGGTTGTCCAAAAAAATAATCTTTTTCCCTAACGATTTTTCCAGATATGGAACAAATCTTTTTAAGCTTAGGTTTGCTATATATTTTCCACCGGGTCTTTTGTAGTGAGCAATTACAACGAGTTTGTTGTTGAGCTTAGAAAAACTTTTAATACTTTCCACGGTATTTTTAAAACGTGGATGATTAGTTGGATCTTTATCACCGATATCTAAACTGACCCTTAGAAGATTTGTCATCCTTTTATTTATATCACAAAAATTTTGCCCCGACTTGGGTCGGGGCAAAAAAGTGAGGCTTAGAATGATTCTTTAACTAACCGAAGTTGACTAAAGAATAACACTCACTCTGCCTCCTTTATAGCACGAATTAAGAGATAAATCAAGGCCTAAGAGGTCGCCTCCTCTTTTTTGCGAAAGACCAAAAACTTATATCCGAGGAAGTTAAAAATCCAAGCGATGGCAGTGGCAGCCAGAGCGCTTACATTAGCCCAAGTAGTGGGGTTAAGCCCTCCAGTGGGGCTTAAGGCATTGACCAAACTAAAAGTGCCTACGTTTACACCAAGAGATAAAACGCTAACCAATATAAACTCAACAAATTCTGACCGCTTACGACTTTCTGTTGCCTCAAATGTCCAATATTTATTCCAAAAATAACTGTTAATAACCGCTACGCCGAATGCTAATGTTTTAAAGACCGATGCCCACAATCCTTCGGTGATGCCGGTGAGAGTAATTAATAAGTTCAAAATTGCAAAATCTAAGAAAGTATTAAGGGCTCCGGTTAGGGCAAACTTTCCCAGTTGCCAAAACATTACCCACCAACGACTTAAAATTTTCATTAAAATAAGCGCTCTAAGCGCTAAAAATCCTAAGGCAAAAGATGCGCCGACAACAATCAATGCGCCATATTGATTGATGAAACTAATATTATTGAGTGTCGGGTATGCCAATACAGCAATTAAAACACTCGCTAAAAGTCCCGCCTTAAGATCTTTTTCTTCTAGATTCACCTTTCTAGACATATTTTTATTATCTTATTAAATTCTTTAGCATCCAGGCTGGCGCCACCGATCAAAACGCCATCGATTAAATCATTGATAAGGTAGTTCTCGGCATTTTTTGAATTAATGGATCCGCCATAAAGAACAACTGGCTTTTTGAGCATGTATCTTTCTCTTAAAAAATCTTTAATAAATTGAATGATTTTAATTGATTCTTCTGGCGCGTCTTTAAGTCCGCTTCCCGAAGTAGATATAGCCCAAACTGGTTCATAGGCAATGGCGATGTTTCTTAAGTCCTTCCATTTGATATTTTTAAATCCTCTAATTATTTGATCCGTAATGAAAAGCTTTGTTTGCTTTTCTCCTCTTTGATGTGAATCCAAATCTTCGCCGATACATAAAATAACTTGTAGACCCGACTTAAGAGATGCTTCAACTTTTTGATTGATAGCATCATCGCCTTCCTGAAGAATGTTCCTCCTTTCGCTGTGTCCCAATATGACATATTTAGCCCCTACGCTCTTTATGTGCGTAGGAGAAGTGTTGCCAGTATAAGGACCCTCTTTCTCCCAAAAAGCATCTTGGGCGCCTAATTTAGCCCTTTTAATGACGTTTCCCACGGCTGATAGATATGGCGTGGGAGGGCATATAATGACTTGTTTTTTGTCTTCTAGTTTTGCTAAAGCGACAGCTAGATCGACGTTTTCGGGATTAAGCTTCCAGTTTGCTACAAGCATCTTCTTCATGATGTTTTTTTGAAATGCATTTTAAACGCATAAATTCCTCCAACGATGATGAGGATTGCTATTAAAACATCGAATTTCCTGAATATAGGTTCGAGTGTTTGCCAATTTTCGCCTAAATAAACTCCTGGATATGTAAGAATGGTTGTCCAAATAAAAGCGCCGAGAAATGTATAAATAGAAAATTTCCATATATTTACCCGAAAGAGCCCTGCCGGAAAAGATATAAAAGTCCTGATAACGGGCATTAATCTACTCCAAAATGCAGTAGCTACACCGTATTGATCAAACCAACTTTTAGATTTTTGATAATAGGGGTTATGGGATGTCCACTTGCGAGTCCATTTTTCAAAATGGGTAGCAATGTAATAAGAGAATAGAGAGCCGCTTAATTGGCCGAGTGTTGCGATTAAGATAACCGGCCAGAAATCAAAAACACCCGTTGATACTAAAAATCCAGAAAAAGGCATCACAACCTCTGAGGGAATAGGCATGTTAGCACTCTCCATGGCCATCAAGAAAAATACCCCCCAATAACCGGATGATTCAATCACGTTCAAAATAAAAACGGAGAGTGTCTCTAAGATGTGTTCTATCATTTTTTGTTCAAAATTTTAACCGCATCTTCAGGGAATATACTATTAATTTCCATGCCCGTAGTAAGTTCAAAACCGGCTGATATATTAAGGCGCGGAACTACTTGAATGTGCCAGTGATAGAAACCATAGCTTTTTTTATTTTTTACAGGTGAAGTATGGAAGTAGAAGTTATAATTAGCGTTTTTTATCTTTCTCTCAAGTTTTCTAAGAGATGACTGCAAACTCTTAACTACGGAGTGTATCTCGTATTCGCTGGCATCTTCAAAATAAGATGAGTGTCCTTTCGGTGAAACTCTGAATTCAAAAGGTTCTTTGGGAGCGTAGGGCGCAAAAGCGATAGAGAGTTCATCTTCGTGGATGATTCTATCTCCTCTAATATGACTAAATTCAATTTGTGAACAGTGAATGCATTTCTTTGTGTCACGAAAAAAATTTTTTGAATTCTCGAGATGGTGGTTTGCCAGGGGCGGAACCACAGGAGTAGATAATATTTGATAATGAGGATGATAGATAGAAGCACCAGCACGAGGTCCTCTGTTTTGAAAAACAGAAATATAGGCAGTGTTTTTATCCTTAGCTATCTCTTGATAACGTTCTCGAAAAACATTAAATAGAAGATTGGCGTCTTCGATTGGAAGTTGAGCAAAGTTTTTTTCATGATTTTTAGTGATAACAACTTCGTGGTGACCATAGCCATCTATATGACTAAAAGGTCCCCTCTTTTTAATACGCGCTTTCTCTTTATTAGAAATGACTGCTGGAAATCTATTTGGAATAACAATCAATTTCCAATTTTTCTCTTCTGGATGATATGAAATAATTCTTCCGCCACCAGCCTTTTTAGGGTTTTCAAAAATGCACTTACCCCTTCTTTGTTTTGGCAAGATGTTTTCTTTGACAAAATCCCGAGGTTTTTTGTCACGAGCATTTGAGAAAAGAATCCAGTCGCCAGAGGTTAAATCTTGACGTAATTCGTAATTACTCTTGGGCATTTTCAGCTACATTTACTCTATTATCATAGTACCATTGGAGCACATCCCTCGCTATTGGAACTGTGTTTAAGCTACCTTCACGAGCGTCTTCTACGAGAACAAGCATAACTATCTCGGGTGAGGTTTCTGCGTCTCGTGATGCGTATGCCGTGATAAGCGCATTAGTTTTTGTTTTACTAGCAACTTGAGCGCTACCCGTCTTAGCACCTATGACCATAGGGATACTTGAGAGAAGGTTTGCTGTGCCATAATCTTTTGTAACGGCATCTATCATGCCTCTTCTAACATTGGATAAGGCCTCCTCCATATCTTTCAATGTATAAAGTGTTTCTTGAGATATATCTTTTTTAATATGAGGAACATAGGCAGGTCCACCGTTTGCTATAGCCGATACTGCCGATACTAGACGCAAGGGTGTGATAGATAAATCTCCTTGACCGATAGATACATTGTATGTGTCTCCCACTCTCCAAATTTGCCCCGTTCTTTCTTCTTTTTCATCAGGGGTTGGTAAGAAACCTACAGATTCGCCAGGCATATCTATACCCGTAACCTCACCAAATCCAAACCGATTCCAATATTCATAGAGACGATTAATCCCTAAGCCGATCTGATCTTGAAAACCGCCCCCGATAACATAAAAGTAGACATTACTCGAGCGCGCCAGAGCCGAATATACGTCTACCCAGCCGTGTGGCTTCCAATCAACGAAACGACTAGTTAACGATGAATCATAGGGATTTGGTAATTCAATATAGCCGGCTGAGTATATTTGTTTTTCTGGGGATATAATGCCTTCGTTCAAAGCAGCTGTTGCGTGCATGGGTTTAATTGTGGAGCCAGGATTGTAAACGCCCGAAACTGCCCTATTAAAAAGTGGCTTCGAAGGACTTGTTATATAGTCGGATATATTATTACCATCAAACTCAGGAAAACTGATAAGGGCGAGAATTTCACCGTTGGCGGGGTTGATGATTATGCCTACTCCGGAAGTTCGACCAAGATTAACAAGGGCATTAGCCATTCTCGAATGAAAATATTTCTGTAGATCGGCATCTATTGTGGTTTCTAGAATTTCTCCTTGAATTGGTTCTTTTGTTCTCAAAATTTCTGTTATTTCACCAGATGAGCTCCTGGAAAGCGTAACTTTTCCATTTTTTCCTCTAAGCAGAGAATCGTATTGCATCTCAAGACCATCTCTACCTATATAATCATTAAGAACAAGTTGGTCATCACCCCTTAAATCGCTTCCAGACACAAGTCCTACATATCCGACTAAATGTGAAAAGGCGGGATTTTTGTAATCGCGTTTAAAGCTTTGCTCGACGTTTAATGATTTTAAATCCGAACTTTCAATTGCAATAACTTGTTCCCTAGAAATATCTTCTGCAATTATGATGTCTGTAATATCTTCGAGATTTGTTTCTCTAACAAGTTTTAAGATAGTTTCCTCATCAACTCCCAAAATATCATTGACTGCCCTAACAACAGAATCCTTCTCCTCGTTTCTCATCATTTGGTCTACATGTAGGAAAACACTAAAAATTGCCTTATTGTCCGTAATCGGATTACCATAACGATCTAGAATAGTTCCCCGAGGCGCAACTAGGGGGATGCTTTGATGTGTATTTGATCTAGATCTTTCGAGATACTCCTGACCCTTTAGCCCCGCCAAAGAAAAACTTCTAATACCAAAAACGCCAGCTATTATAAAGGCACCCAACAAAACACCCGAAAAAACCCTGTTACTGATTAAGGTTTCGACTAGATTTAGGGCTGAACCCGACATACTGTCGGATATAACTTGGTCAAAATCTATATTACGTTTTCTTCTTCTAGGCATTTAATGAGCTTCTTTTGCTATTTATGAAACTTAGTAAAAGTCCGAATAATCCGACTAGAAAGACGTTATAAATACTTTCAATTAAAATAACCCCAGGCCTTATAGAAAAAGCGTTTAGCAGAATGGTGGCTATTAAAACAATAATAACTGCGCTGAGAGTCGGTTGCCATTTAAAGTAATCAACTAATGTTAATACGATGAATAAAACAATCATTGTAAAAATAGCTTCTAATCCTAAGGTCGGACTGAAGTTCAGTAGAAATATGGTCAAAAGCACCAAGGCAGAGCGTCTTAGCCAATCTTTTTCCATGAATGCATAAACGACTAAGATGGCTAAACTAATGTTGGGTTGGATTCCTTGGATAGCAAAAAGTTGATTAAGCTGGCTTAAAGAAAAAACCCATATCAATAAAAAACTACTTATGAACAACAACATTTCTAAGTAATTTGATTTCGAAGGCGGGATTGACGCTAGCTTTTTGGAAAACACCCCCTTCACTTTTATTCACAGATCTAACTCTTCCAATCTCAAGTCCATATGGGAAACTGGGGTCTGCCGTATATACAATAGAATCATTCTCTATAAAGGCATCGGGAGCTATCAACCTTAAAGTGAGCTCGTTACCACCTTTCAATAATGCATCTACTGAATCGACTCCGATTCTAACTGGTGTTTCAAAACCTGGGTCAAAAATAGTTGTAACGATACTTATATTTGGAGAAACCGTTTTAACCCTACCTACTAAGATGGAATTTCCATAAGTTACCGCATCTCCTTTTTCAACCCCCTCATCAGAACCAATGGCAATTGCTATCTCGCTACGATCATTAAGCGGATGAGACGCATAGACGACAACAGAAGAATTTGGATTAGTTTCATCTAAAAGAATCTTTGTCTTTAATTCTTCATTTTCTCTTTCGAGTTCTGCAATTCTGATTTTAAGATCTGAATAAGGGGAAAGGTTTTGAAAAAAATCTCGCAAAGTTTTGTTGAAAGATAGTTTTGCCTCAAAAAAAGCTCCTCCAAAAATGATAAAAATTCCAAGAATTATAATAAGGCCAATAATTAAATACCGCCCCCTCATCATAGATTAACCGGTTTTGGTCTTTCCTGGTTAGAGAGAATGGTCTGGTGGCGAGGCATATCCTCTATGATGATACCCAAACCCCTAATAACGCATGTTAATGGATCATCTACAATTTTAGTTTCTACCTGAATTTCGCGTGCTAAATACCTGTCAATTTCTTTAAGAAGGGCCCCTCCTCCAGACAAATATATGCCTCGCTCAAGAACATCACCCACTAACTCGGGCGGAGAATCTTCTAGGATGGACTTGATGTTGTCTGATATGTTCTTTAGAGATTTTTGTAAAGCTGTTCTAATTTGAGGATTTCGGACAACTATCTCTTTAGGTAGGCCTGTGGCTACATCTCTCCCCCTAACGCTCATTTCTAATTTTTCTTCTACTGGCAAGGCAGAGCCGACATTGATTTTCAATGCTTCAGCGCTGGGTTCTCCTATTAATAGTTTGTATTCATTTTTAATGAAACGGGTTATGTCTTCGTTGAATTTCTGACCAGCTGTTTTCAAACTTTTTGATATAACGGCGCCACCCACAGAAATAATTGATATCTCTGTTGTGCCACCGCCTATATCTACTATCATGTTGGCTGATGGGTCTTCAATTGGTAGACGAGCTCCAATGGCAGCAGCTATGGGCTCTTCCACTAGAAGGACTTTTGAGGCGCCAGCTGATATCACAGCGTCTTCGACGGATTTTCTTTCAACTTCGGTTAAGTTGGTTGGAATACTGACGGCTGCAACCTGATATCTAGAAAAGAAATTTGAACCGCCAAGTTTTCTTAAAAAATATCGGACGACTTCTTGAGTCATTTCAAAATCAGAAATAACTCCATTTATAAGAGGTTTTATTAAATCAACGTGTGAAGGTGTTCGATCAAGCATTTTCTTGGCATCTTCTCCGATGGCAAGAATTTGATTAGTCCTATTGTTTATTGCGATAAGAGTTGGCTCATCTATGACAATTCCCCTCCCTTTCAAGTAGACAAGAAAATTAGTAGTGCCAAGAT
>PFAH01000009.1:22422-23437 GCA_002773725.1 Candidatus Colwellbacteria bacterium CG10_big_fil_rev_8_21_14_0_10_42_22 | reverse complement strand
GATTCACGTCTTTTGAACTCAACCTTATTGCCCGTTTTCTCACTTACGATTAACCTCAATGGTATACCAATTAAATCAGCGTCTTTCAACTTTTCCCCCGGCGAAGCATCTCGGTCGTCATAGAGAACATCCACACCTTTCTTAATAAGCTCTCTATAAAGATTAGCCCCTCGTCCCTTTTTGAATTCAAGTAAGTGCACTTTAAAAGGAGCGATGCTTTCGGGCCAAATCATACCGTCTTTATCTGATAATACTTCAACCACAGTGCCCATTAACCTCCCGGGGCCAATACCGTAACAGCCCATAACCACCAACTGTTCTTTGCCCTTGGAGTCCTTGAAAGTAAGATTAAGTGATTTTGAGAATCTGGTGCCGAGCTTGAATATATTTCCGATTTCAATTGCTTTTGTTTCGATTAAATCTTTTCTATTCAGACCCAGATCCTTAAGAACGGTTGCGTTTAGAACCTCTTTATTGACTGCTATTTTCTTTTTTTTATCTACAAAAATAGTGTCCTCACCAGCTTCGCAAAGAGTTTGAAATTCGTGACTGTACTTTGAAAAGGCTCCCCCGCTAGCAAATGTAAGATAAGTGCTCTTGCCCAAACCTACCTTATCAAAGATTCTCATATATGCTTTCTGAGCAATCTCGTAAAACTTATTTAAACCATCCTCGTCAGCATTAAAGGAGTATAAATCCTTCATCACAAATTCCTTCGTCCTTAGAAGTCCACTTTTAGCTCGTGGTTCATTGCGAAACTTCGTCTGAAATTGATAAGCATAAACCGGTAAATCTTTATACGATTGGATATGGTGGCGCATCTGAGAAGTCAGAGGTTCTTCATGTGTCCAGCCTAACCCGAACTCTTCATCTCTGGTCTTGAGCCAAATATCCACCATTTCGTCACTCCACCTATCAGTCTTCTTCCAGATCTTTGGGTCCTGGAGGGCAGTCATAAATATTTCCTGACCACCGATAGAGTTGATTTCTTCTCGAATAATCCTTTCTATCTTTT
>PFAH01000009.1:0-22396 GCA_002773725.1 Candidatus Colwellbacteria bacterium CG10_big_fil_rev_8_21_14_0_10_42_22 | reverse complement strand
TTAAAAGTAGGGTTGCGTTATTTGCGACCTCATCTTTTGGCAAAGTTTTTCTAGTTTTTGTGTAGAGCGTGGATTGTTTCATTACAAATTTATTATATCTCTAATTGTAACAAGTATCATGAGCGCTATTAAAAACAAAAATCCGGCTACATTGATTATAACTTCGGTTTTTCTATTTAAGATTTTCTCCCCAAAAATCTTTTGCAAAGATATAAAAAGCAGTCGTCCTCCATCTAGGGCAGGAAAAGGAATGATATTTAGAACCGCCAGATTGAGGGATATGATTCCCAGAAGTTGAATTAAATATATTGCCCCTAATCCGCCGGCTTCACGGACAATATTGAAAACACCCACTGGTCCGGTAAATTGACTGAGTGCCTCAAAGTTTCCGGAAAGAATTCCGAAAAGAAAAGAACCAATAGCTACGAATATAAGACCAAACATCCTCATTGCAGATTGGAAAGCTACACCAATATTGTTTGGAAAAGGAACTGGTTCTATTCCAGATGGCACAACCACGACTCCTAGAGGACCCTCCCCTTCTGGAACATTTATGCGCGGTGTAATTTTCTTGTCATTTATAACTATTTCCTCCCCTTGATGATCTTCCACGTATTTTAGAAATTCATCCGTTGATGAGTAATTTTCTATTATTTCTCCTGCCCTCAGACCCGCTAAATCGGCGGGACTTCCCTCAATAACATTTTCTATAAATATACCTCCGGGTATGCCAACACCCAAAACTATACTAAATGCTATCCAACCAATGAGAATATTAATAAGCACTCCGGAGAGTATAACGAATGCCTTTTTCCAAAACGGTTGATAGTGAAAGCTCCTCTCCGGATTTTTTGTATCTTTTAGATTAATATCGCTATCTCCATGAATCCTGACAAACCCACCAAATGGTAGAAGATTTAAACTATATTCGGTTTTACCCATTTTTTTACTAAAGATTTTAGGAGGATACCCTACGCCAAATTCATCGACTTGGATACCCGATATTTTGGCTGCTATAAAATGGCCGAATTCATGACCCAGAATTAAAAGAGCCAAGAAAAGTATGGTCAAGAAGGTAAGCATAAGTTATTCGAGAATATCAGTTGTTTTCTTATCTACAAGTTCGTCAACTCGTTTATTAAATTCATCCACTAACTCTTGGAGCTTTTCTTTCGCCCTGAAACGTTCATCTTCATCTTTGAGTCCTTTCCCCTTCTTGACCGCATCTTCACGCTCCAATCGCATTTTAATCTTACTTCCTTCTGATGTTGATTTAACCAGTTTTATCAACTCTTTTTTTCTTTCTTCTGTTAAAACGGGCAACGTAACCCTAATAGTTTTTCCTTGACTGGAAACATTGACACCAAGACCCGCTCCCTCAATAGCATTAACTGTCAAAGAAATTACATTCTGGTCCCACATATTGATAATCAAGTCGCGGGGGGGTTCAACATTAATAGTGCCCAATTGCTTGATTGGTATCTGTTGTTCCATGTAGTTAACCTTGATGTCTTCGATTAACTTTGGGCTGGGACGATTTGTTCGAATATTATTGAACTCTTCTTTAAGCACCTCTAAAATTCGATCAAACTTTGTCTTTGTTTCTTTTAAATATTCCATAGGGCGGCTTCGAGTTGTAATCGTTTATTGGTTGTGAAATCTGATATCTTTACCACTCTATCCATAATACTACTTAAAATAGCGATGTTTTTAAGAGGATCCTTGGATAAATCGGCTAGAAGGGTTGTAATAAAGGGATCTATCAAAAGCGGATCTTCTAACACTTCTTCAATAATTTTTCTTTTATTGATGGCCTTTTTTTGAATTTGATGAGCGAGAGATCTTCCTGTTCTAAATTGTTCTTGATTAATAGCCATGACGGCAAGGCCCGGCTTGCCCAAAGATTCTTGTGTCAGCAGGTCTGCCTTTTTTGCCTCAATATTATATTTTTCTATCAGCATTTTTTTAATATCAATATTTTTCAACCTGGCAAAATAGATCTTTTGAAGACGTGATTTTAATGTGTCTGATATTGTGTCCAGACCCGAAGTTATTATTAAGATTAAGGCGTTTGGGGGCGGCTCTTCGGTAATTTTTAGAATCGCGTCTTGAGCTTGGCTAGTCATGTTGTTGGCATCATCGATGATGAGAATTCTTTTTGGAGAATTAACTGGTTTTTGAGACAAAAAATATTTTGCCCTTCTAACCTCTTTTATTTTTATACTCCCCTCATTTGGAGAAATTATAAGGGCTTCTGTAAGTGGTAAATCTAAATCTTCGAATTTGCCCCTCTCAAGATAATTAGCAAACATTTTAGCAAAAAGATATTTCCCAATATGACTTTCTCCAAAAAAAAGATAACTTTGAGCCAATGATCCTTCTTTTACTAGATTTTTGAATATTTTAATTTTGTCGTCGTGTCCAAAAAGCATTTTATTTCTTACTTAAAAGGGTCTTTTTGTAGATATCAAGGTGATCTAAGATGATGCCCGTTCCCTTAGCTACACAAAGAATTGGTTCTTCGGCCACATACGCAGGCACTCCAAGCAACCTTTTAAAGAATTCGTCTATATTTCTTAGACCGGAACTTCCTCCAGACAGGATAATTCCTTTTTCCATAACATCGGCTACTAATTCTGGAGGAGTTTCATTAAAAACGCTTTGAACCGAACCCGCTATATCCATCAACAAAG
Source organism: Candidatus Colwellbacteria bacterium CG10_big_fil_rev_8_21_14_0_10_42_22 (assembly GCA_002773725.1). Lineage (GTDB taxonomy): Bacteria > Patescibacteriota > Minisyncoccia > UBA6257 > Colwellbacteraceae > 1-14-0-10-42-22. The sequence continues at coordinate 19,703 of PFAH01000009.1, read as the reverse complement.
GATTGATGGCTTCTGCAATTTCATTGGAAGTAATAGTCAGGTCTTTGGGTAAACCCGAAACTAGATCCCTACCCCTTAGTTGAAACTCTAATTTATTTTTGGATGGGACCGCGCTACCAATAGCTATTTTAGCCGCCTCAGCAGTTTGCTCACCGATGAATACAGAATATGTTTTTTTAACATAGTCAATAATTGACTGGTCTAATTTATTACCAGCTACTCTCAAGCTAGAAAAGGCCACAATTCCTCCTAATGAAATAACCGCAACCTCAGCGGTTCCTCCACCAATGTTGATTACCATATTCCCAGAAGAGGAGTTAATAGTAATACCGGCACCTAGTGCTGCTAGGAGGGGCTCCCTAACTAAGTGAGCATTTTTCGCTCCAGCTTCAAGGGCGGCATTTTCCACTGCTCTTCTTTCGGTAGCAGTAATACCGGCGGGCACAGAGATGACTACATCTGGCTTAACTATATTAAAAGAACCAACGGCTTTGACAATGAAGTATTTCAACATGGCGCGAGTAATGTAGTAATCAGCTACTACACCGTCTTTTAAGGGACGGTATGCCCTTATATCCCCGGGCGTCTTGCCAATCATTTGTTTGGCCTCTCTACCAACGGCTAAGACGGTGTTATCTGTAGCATTCAAAGCAACAATGGTCGGTTCATTGATAACAAATCCCTTGCCGGGTACAAAAACTACTGTATTAGTGGTCCCTAAATCTATGCCTATTTTACCAGTTAACATTTTTATTCTCTTTTAATATCGGCCCCTATTTTAGAGAGTCGTTCTTCAAACATTTCGTAACCCCTATCAATTTGTTCAGCCTGATGCAAGATACTTTCTCCCTTAGCAACCAGAGCTGCTATAATTAAAGTCGCTCCGGCCCTTAAATCAATACTCTCAACATTCTTGCCAATTAATTTTCTTGGACCCGTAATGGTTGCCTGATGAGGACCCATAATATTAACCTTGGCCCCCATTTTATCTAACTCGTAAAGATATTTTAATCGCCCCTCGTAAAGAGTGTCAAAAATTAATGTTTCGCCTTCTGCCTGTGTCGCCAAAACGCCAAAAGGCGCTTGTAAATCAGCTGGAAAGCCAGGATAGGGCTGAACCATTATTTTTTTAACTGCCTTGAGTTTTGACTGAGAACCTTTGATTAACACACTATTTCCCTTAATGCTCATTTTGACGCCAAACTCTCTCAACTTAAGCATGGGTAAGATAAGGTGCTTAACGGGAACGTTGTTGATTTTTATATCACTACCCGTAGCAGCTCCCATCACCATCAAGGTGCCTGCTTCTATATAATCACTGATAACATTTTGAATTACCTCGCCTCCACTTTTATTAATAGATTTTTTAACTTTAATCGTGTGTGTACCAAGACCATCAATTTTTGCCCCTAGTTTAATCAAAAAATCGCCTAAACATTGAATATGTGGCTCTGCTGCTGCTATTTCTATCTCAAAGGGATGAAGAGCGGAAAACATTAAAAGATTTTCGGTAGCAGTTACGCTAAATTCATTAAGGGCAATCTTTTGAGGGGACTTTTTATTACCCTTTTTGAGATGATATATGTCTTGTTTTTTGTTGTATTTGATTTCAAAACCGAGCTGTCTAAAAGCATCGAAATGTGCATCCATTGATCTAGTGCCTATGTGACAACCGCCAGGCGTATTAATTCTAACTTCTCCAAAACGTGCGAGCAGGGGTCCAATTAATAATATGGATGAGCGCATTTGTCGAACTAGGGTTCGTGGAATATGAAGATTGTCTATTTTTTTATTAATGATTTTGACGGATCTTTTGCCAAGCCACTCAATCTCGGCTCCCATTTCTTCAAGGAGTTTGATTTGATTAAGGACATCGCTGATTAAGGGTACGTTTTTAATAACACAAGGTCTTTTGGTCAAAAGAGTAGCGGCTATGAGCGGAGTAGCCGCATTTTTAGAGCCCCTAACGTCAATTTCCCCTTTTAATTTTTTTCCTCCGTTTACAATAAATTTCACCTTCCTTATTATAGAGATTAATGTCTATTAAAACTAGGCGATTTTTATTCTATTCATTTTTAGCTTTATTTGTAATCTTAGGCACTTTAATCATCCTCTATTCTAGAGGGCTAACCATAGATTTTAAGAATTTAAGCATAAATAGAAGCGGGGGGGTTTATATTGTCTCTACCCCAAATGAGGTTTCAATTGCTCTTGATGGAGTCCAAAAAGCGGACAAGTCGGGTCTCTTGCAAAGAGGCACGCTCATAACTGGATTGGCGCCGGATACATATAGTTTGCGCCTCGAAAAAGAGGGATATCTTCCTTGGTATAAAAACTTTGAAGTCAAATCTGGGGAAGTATCTGTCTTTGACACAGTAGTGATGCTAAAAGATTCGGAACTCTCCTTATTAAGGTCGGGTCAATTCACTAATTTTGATGCTAGAAGCGGTAATTTAGCTCTTGAAGAAGGTGGAGGAATTAAATTAAATGATTCGCAGGTTCTCGGACATCGTATAGTATCTCTTACCGAACGAGGTTCTTTGCTGACGAAGAGCGACAGAACGGGCAATTATTACATAACTAACACTTTTGATCCCGAAGACGGGTTAAATTTAAGTTTGGTCTTTAATAACCTAAAAGAAAATGTGCTTGAATTGCCCGGCTATATTCAAATCAAAGAAGCATATCCCCTACCCAGTGACGATAAACGTTTCTTTGTTTCAACCGATAGGGCTCTTTACCTTCTAGATATGAATAACAGGACAACGCTTCAGTTAATTACCTCTGAATACGAATATGCAACTCTAGAAGATGACTTTTTTATCTGGAGCGACGGGTTGGCTGTTTATAGTTTTAACGCCGTATTTGGTAATAAATCTAAATTAATAAGTTTTGAAGAAAAGAAACACGTATCAAAAATTTCTAAGACTCGATTGGGTTGGATGATTATAAGTGGAGGAGAGCTAACTCTGTACGAAGAAAACGGTAAAATGAAAAGCTTGGGCATTGTAACAGATTTTTATGTTTCTTCCGGCGATGATCGAATTGCAATATTGGACAGCTCTAGAAACCTTAAAGTGATTGACCTAATAACTCAAAAAACGTACGAAAATCTTGGTAGAAGCGTTGAAAACGTGATTTGGTATAAAGATGGAGCACACCTTTTTGTACTAGAAGGTGGGAATCTTTATTTTAGAGATATAGCTAAGGGAGAATCCGTAAGTAGCTATCAACTAAGTGAGGGGGTGCAAAAACTCGTCTATTCTGATAAAGAGGGAAAGATATATATTCTTAAGGATAATGGGGTTTGGGAACTAATCCTCTAGAGAGTTAAAATCTCTGCTCTATTTTTGGTAATTAATATTGTGTGTTCGAAGTGGGCGGACATACTCCCGTCAAAAGTAGCAAAACTATCGTCATCCAGCATCTTTATTCTTTCCGTACCCATCGAAACCATTGGCTCAAGAGCTAAAACCATGCCCGACCTAAGAGTCGTCCCCTCCCCCGGATTTCCATAATTTAAAACAGCTGGTTCTTCGTGTAATTTTTCTCCTACACCATGTCCCGTAAGTCCATCTACCACAAACCATCCACCCTTTTTAATTACCGATTCTATGGCGTAACCAATATCGCCAAGTGTGTTACCTGCTTTTGCCATCCGAATACCTGCCTTTAATGACTCCTCTGTGTCTTCTATTAATTTTTCTTGCTGAGTATTTATCTTGCCAATAGGAATAGTAATCGCAGCGTCTGAAATGCCACCTCTCCAGTTGACACCAAGATCAAGAGATAATATATCGCCTTCTTTGAGCTGATAACTATGGGGCTGGCCATGGACAATAATTTCGTTGACGGATGTACACAGTGCATATGGATATGGTTTCTCTGCTCCGTCTGGGTGATATCCTAAAAACGCTGGTTTGCCACCAGCATCTTCTATTAATTCTCTGGCTAAATCTTCGAGTTCCAAAAGATTAGTGCCAACATCCGCATATTCTTTGAGTCTTCGAAGAGTATTGGCAAGAATTCTTGCGGATTGTCGAATGTTCTTAATCTGTTCAGGTGTTTTAATGAGAGCCATTAGCTTTTAAGATGCTCCTTGATGCTCGCGAAAACTTCTTCCTTGCTTGGAGCGCCATCTATATCTATGACGCGGTAGCCCTTATTCTCGAGTTCTTTAAAAACTGGCTCTGTGCGTGCGCGGTATTCTTCTATTCTAGTTTTCATAAGTTTTGGATTGTCGTCTTGTCTTCCCTCTCCTCTCATTGCGTTTCTTTTAGCGGCCTCTTCTTCAGATAGATTTATTCTAAAGAAATAAATGCTCTCCTTCCCATACTTATCAGAGAGCCATTTAGCAAGACCGCCTTGACGATCTTTGCCGAAAGATTCATCAAGCGTCCTAAAAGACCCGCTCACAGAAATTCCAGCTGGATTACCTTCTATGATTTTTTGATATTCTTTTTGGGTTAGTTCTAGCGTGGTTAATGGGTCCATGAGTTCTCCTCTGTCCATTTCTGGCGTAGAAAAGCCCTCCATTTTCAAGCGCCTAAACATGGCGCCGGTATCAAAATAAGCAAGGCGGTATTCGTTTGCAACTAGTTGAGCCTGAGTACTCTTACCAGAACCTGGTGGACCTGTAAAAACTAGTATCTTCGGCTTCATCTTAAGTCCCCTCGTATTCTCTGACTGTAACTTGAGAGTCGATCTGCTTAGCCATATCAAGGGCTACGGCAACTGTAATTAAAATAGAAGTGCCACCTATAGTAAGAGCTTGGGTTCCGGTTACGGTTTGAGTCAGGATTGGTAAGATGGCGATCAATCCTAAGAACGTTGCACCAAACAAAGTAACTCTAGAGACAACACCTTTTAAGTATTGGGCTGTTGGGTGACCAGGTCTAATGCCCGGTATAAAACCACCGCTTCTTTGGAGATTTTTTGATATTTCCTCTGGATCAAAGGTGATACCTATATAAAAATAGGTAAACATAAAGACCAGTAAAAAATAGAATGACCCATAAAGCCATTGGTTATTTATAAAGCTAGCTGTTATGTCGTTTATTTTAAGTCCTAAATCTGCGGAGAACATAGAAGCAATTTGTCCAAAAAACTGTGGAAAAATTAAAAGCGAGATGGCAAAAATGATTGGAATTACTCCTGCCTGACCAACCTTAAATGGTAAGTAGCTACTAACTCCTCCGTATAACTTATTTCCGCGAACTCTTTTTGCATAAGAAATAGGCACCTTTCTTTCGCCTTCGTTGATCATAACTATTCCCGCGATAACCACTAATGCTAAAACTATAAAAGATCCGTATGTGATGAGATCGCTAGGGGTGTAGGTTACAAGCGCATTTCTAACGCCTATTGGGAGCCCGCTCAAAATACCTGCCATAATTAAGATAGAAACACCATTGCCAATCTTTTGTTCGTCTATTAGTTCGCCCAGCCAAACTAAAACCATGGAGCCGGCTACAATGATAATGACGTTTATTAAAGTTTCGCTAATACTAAGGGGTGGGATGACTCCTCTAGAAATCAAAAGACGCAAAAATCCAAAACCTTGCATGGCTCCCAATGGGATAGTGATATAACGCGAGATAGCATTGAACTTTGCCTTACCCTGTTCGCCCTCTTCGTAGTACATGGACTTAAGACGTGGAAAAACCATGGTCAAAAGTTGCATGATAATGATAGCCGTAATGTAAGGAGAAAGACCAAGCATCGCGATAGAAAGATTTGAAAGAGCTCCCCCTGAAAAGATGTTCAAGAAACCAAAAAGTTGATTGCTGGCAAAAAAATTAGTTAAGGCGTCGTGATCAATACCCGGTATAGGGATATTTGCTAACAACCTAAAAAAGGCGAGTATGAGAGCTACAATCAAGACCTTGTCACGAAGGTCTTTGAGCTTAAATAACTTAATAAGTTTGCCTAACATCTGATTTATCTCTTACTTTTTTTTCTAGCTATCGTTTTGGTTTTTCCTCTCGGTCCTTTGTTTTTAGATCCTCTTAGTTTGGGGATTTGTTGGATGAGGTCTCTAGATGCCGGCCTAATCTTGTGTCCAGCTCTAGATTTCTGCCCTTTCATACCCTTACCGGAATAAGTGCCACGTTTACCGCCTCTACCGATGCGCTTTTTTGATTTATTTTTGTGTATTGGAGATATCTCGTGCAGATTCATTGAAATATTATTTCTGCCTTTTTTTAAGTTTTTTAAGCGCCTCTATGGTCGCTAGGGCGTTGGTCAGCTTGTTAGTAGTGTTCCCTAAACACTTAGCTGTTGCATCCTGAACACCAGCTAATTTTAACACGAGTCGGGGTGATCCACCGGCCAAAAGACCATGGCCACTAGCAGCTGGCTTTAAAAGCACTTTAGCAGCGCTATATTTTGCCTGCACTTCGTGAGCTATGGTTCCCTTAACGATGCCTATTTGAATAATGTTATTCTTTGCTTTTACCTTGGCTTTAGCGATTGATGTTTCAACGTCTAGTCCCTTAGCAATACCAACACCGACCTTGCCTTTACCATCGCCTATGATAACCGTTGCTCTAAAACGGAAACGTTTTCCGCCGGCCATTACCCTTGTCACCCTCCTTAAGTCAACAACCTGTTCATCAAATTCAGGTTTTTTGTCTCGGGGCCTCCCATCGCCTCTTTTTCTTTTTTCAAATGCCATATTAAAAATTTAACCCACCCTCACGTGCACTATCGGCAAGCGCTTTCACACGACCATGATATTTATAATGACGCCTATCAAAAACTACAGTCGAGATACTATTCTCTTTGGCTTTTTTCGCAATCAACTTACCAAGCTCCATAGCTACAGCTGTTTTATTTCCCTTCGATTTAATCTCTTTAGAAGAAGCTCTCACTAGAGTTTTGCCTAAAGTATCGTCGATAAGCTGAACTTCCATATTCTTTAAACTTTTAAAGACAGACATTCTAGGCCTTTCGGGTATACCAGATATTTTAGCCCTTACTCGCTTTTGTCTTAAATTTCTGTTTAGAGCTTTTTTGGTAGTTTTCATTTTGATTAACTTGTTCCTACTGCCTTCTTACCGGCCTTTCTTCTGACTATTTCGTTCTCGTAACGGATGCCCTTACCTTTGTATGGTTCGGGTTTTTTGAACTTTCGAATATTAGCAGCCACTTCTCCAACTAGGGCCTTACTAGCACCCGATACTTTAATAGAATTTCCTTCAACTTCAATAGTAATACCATCTGGAGTATGTAATTTAACGGGATGGGAAAACCCCAAATTCATCACCAGGGTATTGCCTTCCATGTTTGCTCTATATCCAACGCCTTCTATAAGAAGTTTTTTTGAGTAATTTTCTTTTGAACCGATTATAGCGCTTTGCGCTAGGGATCTCATGGTGCCCCAGTTGCTTTTGGTCTGTTTGTTTATTAGTTTTGGCTGGAATACAAGAAAGTTATCTTTAATTTCCACATCAATGCCCTCTAACATCGGCACCGTTAAAATAGCGTTTGGTCCTTTGATAACCAACTCCTTTTCTTTTAATTCAACCGTTACTCCATCGGGTATATTGACTGGTGATTTACCTATCTTACTCATGATTACCAAATTTCAAACAATATTTGTCCGCCTATTTTTTTCTTTTTAGCCTCCCTGCCACTCAAGATTCCATCTGGGGTAGACACAATAAAATGTCCAAAGCCCTGATGAGACGCTTTAATTTCTTTGTAACCAGCATAGATGCGTCTTGAAGGGCGACTAACGAACTTTATATCAGTTATAGCTGGTTGGCTATCGTCATATTTAAGCTTGATGTCGATAATACGTTTTACACCTCGACCCTTCCTTTGAACTGACTCTAAATAACCCGTTTCCACGAGTTTTTCTAGAATACTATGATCAAATTGAGAATAAGGCACTTTTACTCTTTGCTTGCCTCTCATCAATCCATTTTTGATTCTAATTAAAGTATCTTGATACATATTACCAGGAAGATTTTTTAACTCCGGGAATGCGACCCCTGCCGGCTAATTCTCTAAAACAAATTCGACAAAGATCGAAATCTCTCATATAACCCCTTCTTCTACCACACCTAAAACAACGCCTAATAATCCTACTGCTAAATTTAGGATTCCTGTTTGCCTTAGCTATCATTGATTTCTTAGCCATTCTATTTATTTTGTTCTTTTAGGGGGACGCCTATTTTCTTAAAAAACTCGTATGCTTCCCGCTTATCTTTCAATCCTGAAACTAAAGTAACTTGTAGACCGAAATTATGCTTTGAATCCTCAGGGGAAATTTCAGGAAAAACATTATGGTCTCTAAAACCTATTGTCAAATTACCACCTTCATCAATTTGTTTTGGATCAATGCCCCTAAAGTCCCTTACGCGAGGTAAAACTATATTAATCATCCTGAATAAAAAATCGTTCATTCTTTTACCCCTTAGGGTGACTTTTAGACCCACTAAGTTTCCGGCTCTTATTTTAAAACCGGCGATTGATTTTTTAGCTGGGCAGTTGCTTGGTTTCTGACCAGTGATTTGAGATAAGGCCTTAGTAATCTCCGGAAGAATTGAGGCCTCAAACTGACTATCCTGACTTAACCTACCAAGACCCGTGGCAACTATTATTTTTTCTAATTTTTTGCTTCGCATTTTTTACAATATCTTTCTTTTTTACTGCCTTTAATACGGTAACCTACACGCGTCGCCTTATTACAAGACGAACAAATCAGCTGAACATTGGCCAAGTTTATAGGCGATGGGGTGTCGATCACCTGACCCTTCTCTCCCCCCTTTTTAGCCCTAACGGTCTTTTTTAAGAGGTTCAACCCTTCGATGACTAAACGCGAATCCTCGGGCATAATCCTCAACACCTTACCGGATTTTCCACTATCTTTACCCTTTAGCACAATTACCTTATCTCCTTTTTTAATTTTTATTTTTGGCTTATTCATAATCCTATACAATCTCTTGTGCCATTGAAGCTATTTTGTCAAAACCTTTCTCTTTGAGCTCGCGTGGAATAGGTCCAAAAATTCTAGTCGCCCTAGGGTCCTTCTTCTCTTTCTCTATAACTATGGCCGCATTTTCTTCAAATCTGACATATGTACCGTCCTTTCTTCTGATAGGAGCTTTTGTTCTAACAACCACCGCTCTTATTATCTCTTTCTTCTTGATACTTTTGCGAGGCTCTGCGCTTCTTACTGAAGCCACTATTAAATCTCCCACTTTTGCATAGCGCCTCTTACTTCCTCCAAGCACCCTAAAGCATCGGATTATTTTAGCTCCGGAGTTGTCTGCAACTTTTAGGACTGTGTTTTCCTGTATCATTGAGAGTTTTTTTCGTCTTTAATGAATCCGATCACTTTCCATCTTTTATCCCGAGACAAAGGCCTTGTTTCTTCGATAACTACTTCGTCACCGGTTTTATACCTATTCTCTTCATCGTGCGCTTTAAACTTTGAACTTTGTTTAAAGTATTTGTGATATTTGGGATGTTTTTTATTAGTAGAAACTGTAACGACTACGGTTTTCTCCATTTTATCGGACGTAACAACACCTTTTAACCTCCTTTTTGTTATTTGCTTTTCCATATTTATTTATCTGTTTTTCTTTTTTCTTGAATAAAAGTCAAAATACGAGCAATTTTCTTTTTAACTTCTCTGGCTTTTTGAATGTTTTTGACTTTACCAGCAGATAAATCAAATCTCAAAGACCTCAATTCCTCTTTTGATTCAATAAGCGCTTTTTTTAAATCCGCCTTTGTTCTGTTGCTCAATTTTTTAACTTCGCTTCTTTTCATAAATATCTAATCTTTGGCAATAATTCTGGCCTTAAAAGGCATCTTATGCCTAGCCCTATCTAGGGCACCTCTCGCCTTTGCTTCACTTACGCCATCCAACTCATAGATAATTCTGCCTGGTCTTACCGGAAATACATAATGATCTACAGCACCCTTACCACCACCCATACCAACTTCAGCTGCTTTTTGAGTAACCGGCTTATCGGGAAAAACGCGAACCCAAACTTTACCCTCTCTTTTAAGGTAATGAGTAATCGCCCTTCTACCTGCTTCTATCTGCCTTGAGTTTAACCAAGCATTTCCAAGGGCTTGTAAGCCAAAACTGCCAAAACTGACCTGACTACCGCGAGTTTCAATTTCTCTTTTCCTAGAGCGACCCTTGTGCCACTTTCGGTGCTTAACTTTTTTAGGCATTAACAACATTGAAGTTAATTCTTAACGTTTTTATCAAATATATCGCCCTTATAAAGCCAAACCTTTACTCCAATGGCTCCGTATGTGGTAACTGCTGTGGTTTCTCCATAATCGATATTAGCTCTAATAGTAGTTAAGGGAAGTTTGCCCTTCATTAGATGTTCGGTTCTAGCAATCTCTGCTCCATTTAAACGACCCGCAAGCATGATTTTAACTCCTTGGACGTCTTTATTTTGAGAAGCAATGTCAAGATGGCGCTTCATTACTCTACGATACCTCATACGTCTTTCTATATCCCAAGCAATGTTTTGAGCCATAACGGTTGCCGAAACTTCTGTGCGCCTAACTTCCTCTACGTTTAAATTAAGCGGGGTTTTAATACCTATTTCTTTCTGGATTGCCTGACTTAGTTCCTCTATACCCTTGCCTCCTCTACCGATAACAATACCTGGGCGAGCAGATCTGATAGTAACTTTATGTTGATTATGAGTTCTTTCAATCTCCACTCTGTCGATACCGGCCTTACCAATCTTTTCGTTAATAATCTTCCTAATGGCCTCGTCTTCTCTAAGGTACCTCGAATACTTGCCTCCTGGAGGCATCCATTTTGATTCCCAATCTTTATTAATCCCTAATCTATGAGTTGTTGGATGTATCTTTCTAGCCATGGTTTAAACAGATTTTCTCTGGAAAAATTTATTAACGAAGCCCGATTTCTTCTTCTTTTTCTTAGTGTCTTCATCCTGTTCATACTTCGGCTTTTCTTTTTTAGAAGTACGCTCTTTGAACTCCTTAACTTTCTTCGGCTTTTCGTGAATAGTAAAGCTTGGTCGCTTCGTTTCGTTATCCTCTTTCAAAATCAAGTTAATATGACTTTGCTTCTTTTCAACCAAGGTCACTCTACCTCTACCTCCTGAACGTCCGCGTTTCAAAACCCTACCCTTATCAACGGTTATATTGTCTATAATTAACTTGTTTACATCAAAACCTCTCTCTCTAGCATTAGCTATGGCTGATTTCACCAACTTAGATATTGGAGCGCTGGCTCGTTTACTATTCATTTGAAGTTGTGCTAATGCGCTCTCAATTGGCTGACCCTTAATAAGGTCGGTAACTAACCTGACTTTCCTTGGAGAGACATTAAGGTTCTTAATACTAGCTGTTACTGTTTTTGTTACTTGGTTTGTCATATCTAATTACCTGCCGTCTTTGCTGTTTGTTCCAACTCTTTTTGAATCTTTCCACCATGCCTTGTAAACTTTCTAGTTGGCGAAAATTCGCCGAGCTTGTGACCGACCATGTCTTCAGAGATATTAACCTCTACAAAGTCCCTGCCATTATGCACACCAAAGGTATAGCCGACCATTTCGGGTGCAATAGACGAAGCCCTGGACCATGTTTTGATAACCGTCTTACTACCGGGTTCTATTTTTTCTATTTTCTTAAGTAGCTTTAAATCTACAAAAGGTCCTTTTTTAGTGCTTCGTGACATGGTTTTATTTCTTATTTCTCTTGCTTACTCTTCTTTTGACGATCATTTTATTGGACCACTTCTTCTTATTTCTAGTTTTAGGCCCACCAATTACATTGCCCCAAATATCTTTCGGTCGTTTAGTTCCTCTTGGTTGCCTGCCTTCCCCACCACCATATTTGTGATCTACAGGATTCATGGCGGCACCCCTAACCGTTGGTCGAACTCCCATCAATCTTTTTCTGCCGGCCTTACCGATAACAGTTAAACTGTGTTCTTGATTGGAGACCTGTCCGATCGTAGCTAGATTGCCCGACAAAACTTTACGCACCTCACCCGAAGGCATTTTTAGGTGAACATATTTGCCCTCATGTGCCAAAATTTGTGTAGAAGATCCAGCACTGCGAATTATCTTACCCCCTCTTCCTGGAGTAATTTCAACATTATGAACCTCATAACCAACGGGGATTTTACTAAGCGGTAATCTATTACCCCTTTTTAGAGGGGCCTTGTCGGATGTTAAAATCTTGTCGCCAACCTTAGCGCCACTGTAGGCAAGATGATAGCGCCTGTCTCCATCTGCGTAAACCACTCTAGCTATAAAGGCGCTCCTGTATGGATCATATTCAAGCGCTTCAATTCTACCCTCAACACTATCTTTGTTTTGATAAAAATCAAGTAATCTATAAAGCTTCTTCACACCGGCTCCTTTGTGCCTCACCGTGATTCTGCCTAAGTTGTTTCGACCAGCTCTTTGCTTAATCTTGGTAGTAGCCGATTTCATTGGCCTTTCCTTGCTTAAATTACCGTAATCGACAACGGTCATTTTTCTTCGGGATGGTGTATATGGCTTATAATTTTTCATAATTATTCTATTGATGACCCACATCTATTGTTTCGCCTTTTTGGAGGGTAATAATTGCCTTTTTATATGAATCGCCTTTCTTGCGATTACGCACAATATTTACCTTAATCACATTAACTTTGTATATTGATTCTATTACCTCCTTGATTTGTTTCTTATTAGATTCTGGATGAACAAGGAAAATATACTTATCTAAGGCAGACAAATCTGTGCCCTTTTCACTGACTAGGGGTTTTTTAATAAGAAGCTTATCTGCCTGCATGGTAGTGTTCATTGATTAAATCGAGGGCATTTTTCTCTATCAGGATAGTGGCGGGTCGCAATAGGTCGTAAACGTTAAGGGACCTTGGATCGACAACGGTTGCCTTAGAAACATTGCTGACTGCTCTAAACAAATTCTTGTTTTCTGGGTCAACAATTATTAAAACACTTTGATTAATAGATGCGTCTTTAAGCCATTTGACCAAAAGCCCTGTTTTCGGTTCGTCTATTTTTATGTTTTCGAAAATCTTAACTTCACCCTCATTAAACCTTCTGGATAAAACACAAAACATGGCTTTTTGGCGCATCTTTTTGTTGATCTTGAGCGAGAATACCTTTTTGTTATTAGGTCCATGCGTCACTCCGCCACCTTTCCATATAGGAGACCTTATAGAGCCGTGCCTTGCTCGACCCGTTCCCTTTTGTCTCCACGGTTTTTTACCTCCACCCCTAACTTCACCCCTATCTTTGACGTGAGCCCACGGACGAATTTGATTAATAGTTTGCACTCTAAGCGCTTGGTGAACTAAGTCGGCATTCCATGGACAAGAAAAAACCCTTTCAGCTAACTCAACCTTTCCTGATTTTTCCCCTTTTTGATTATATAAATCTGTTTGCATCTTACTTTTCCGAATTCAACGTCTTTTTATATATCTTTACTAAAGAGCCCTTCATCCCAGGCAAGGCACCTTTAATAACCAACATTTGTCTATCCTTTTCATGAGCGATAACTTCAACGTTTTTGAGATTAACTTTAGTGTTTCCCATCCTTCCAGGCATCTTAACCCCCGGTAAAACTCTTTGTGGACCGGTTGAACCAATTGAACCACCGGCACGGAGGGTGTGTTTTTGTCCGTGACTTTTTGGCCCACCGGCAAAACCGTGTCTTTTAACAACACCTTGAAATCCTCTCCCCTTACTTTTGCCCGAAACCTTTACTTTCTCGCCAACCTCAAAGTCCAGCTGTTCCTCGCCGATTAGTTCTATAAATGTGACAGGAATCACATTTTCCTCGTGAAATACCTGCCCCATCTTTATTTTCTTACCTTCTGTGTGTTTCATGACAATTTAGGCCGCAAGGCGACCTAGCATAAAATAAAATGCCTAAAACAAGGCGAAGCTAATATTACAATAGCTGTTCACAGAAAACAAGATGTTTTATACAGCAAAAGCCCGCCATATTGGCGGGCTTTTGCTGTACTAGCACAATTCTAATTTATCCTTGTTCTAGGCGGAGGTTTTTATTTCTACCTCTACTCCAGCTGGCAAGTTTAAATCGCTCAAGGATTCAATCGTTTTGGGTGAAGGTTTAAGAATATCTATTAATCTTTTATGAACCCTTAACTCAAACTGATCTCTAGCATCCTTGTGAACAAAGCTGGAACGATTAACCGTGTAGCGCCTAAAGCTGGTGGGCAACGGAATAGGGCCCACAATACTTGCATTTTGACGCTGAAGCGTTTCTACTATTTGTTTACAAGAATTATCAAGTAAACGATGGTCATAGGACTTAATCCTCAACCTTAGTTTGTCGCTTAGTATTTCTGCCTTAGCCATTTAGGATTGTTTGTGTGCTATTTGTTGATCTTGATGACTACACCTGCGCCCACCGTTTTGCCTCCTTCACGAATAGCAAATCTCTGCTTTTCTTCTAGGGCAATAGGGTTAATGAGCTTGACTGAGAAGTTAATAGTATCTCCCGGCATGGCCATTTCAGTGCCTTCCGGTAGCGTCACTTCACCAGTTACGTCAGTTGTTCCGATGTAAAACTGGGGCTTATAGCCCGGAAATACTGGCGTGTGTCTACCTCCCTCCTCTTTAGAGAGCAACAAGACCTCTGCCTCAAATTCAGTGTGTGGAGTAACGCTTCCCAAAGCAGCAACTACCTGTCCACGCTCTACGTCTTCTTTTTTAAGACCTCTGAGCAAAAGCCCAACATTATCTCCAGCTAAACCTTCGTCGAGCTCTTTATTGAACATCTCAACACCGGTAACAACTGTCTTTTGGGTATTGCGAATACCAACAATTTCAATTTCTTCGTTGACCTTAACTTTTCCTCTTGAAATTTTTCCGGTTACAACTGTTCCCCTACCTTCAATGGTGAATACATCCTCAACCGGCATCAAGAAAGGTTTTTCTATTTCTCTCTGTGGCTCTGGAATATATTCATCTAGGTATTTCACAAGCTCTACAATTGGTTGTGCGGCCTCATCGTCTGCAGATGTTGTTTCAAGTGCCTTTAGGGCGCTTCCCTTAATTATGGGTACCTCGTCTCCAGGGAATTCATATTTGCTCAATAGCTCCCTGATTTCTGCCTCTACCAAGTCGATAAGATCTTTATCATCCACTTGGTCGGTCTTGTTAAGAAAAACGACGATGGCTGGTACACCCACTTGGCGAGCTAACAAAATGTGCTCACGGGTTTGAGGCATCGGGCCATCGGCTGCAGAGACCACCAAGATAGCACCGTCCATCTGGGCGGCACCAGTAATCATGTTCTTGATGTAGTCGGCGTGACCGGGGGCGTCGATGTGGGCGTAGTGCCTCTTTTCTGACTCGTATTCTTGGTGAGAAAGAGCAATCGTAATACCCCTTTCTCTTTCTTCAGGGGCCTTGTCAATCTCATCTACCGTAGAAGCCTTATTAGTCAGTCCCTTCATCTGAAGGACGTGCATAATGGCTGCTGTTAATGTGGTCTTACCGTGATCTACATGACCAATGGTTCCAACGTTAACGTGCGGTTTTTCACGAGTAAATTTCTCTGCCATTTAATTTATGGTTTAAGTTTGTAGAAATTTATTTTCGACTTGAGAATTCTATCTAGTGGTCTATATGGTGTCAATAGACCGCAATTTACTTCCTCCCCTCGACCACCTGTTCTTCTAGGCTTTTTGGGAGCGGTTCGTATTCATTGAATTCCATATTGAAGAATCCTCTGCCCTGTGTCATAGACCTTAGCTTGGTAGCATATCCAAACATTTCCGAAAGAGGAATGAGAGCTTCAATAATTTTAGTGGTTTCCCTATCTTCCATAGATTCAATCCTACCCCTCTTGGATGAAATGTCGCCCGCGACATCTCCGAAGAAATCCATGGGGGTTGTCACCTGAACACTCATGATTGGTTCGAGAATAACAGGGTCTGCATGTTTTACCGCTTCTTGAAGGGCTATTGAACCGGCTATCTTAAAAGCGGCTTCGGATGAATCAACTTCATGGAAAGAACCGTCGTAGAGTTCGGCTTCAAAATCAATCAAAGTATAGCCGGCTATAACACCTTTGTTGATAGCTTCTTTTACACCTTTTTCTACGGCTGGAATAAACTCAGACGGTATAGATCCACCCTTGATGGAATCCACAAATTGAAATCCTTCGCCCCGTTCTAATGGTTTGACCCTAAGATATACATGGCCATACTGACCTCTACCACCTGACTGTCTGATGTATTTACCTTCGGCCTGAGCTTCTTTACGGATAGTTTCTCTATATGAAACCTGGGGCTGACCAACACCGGCCTCTACGCTGAATTCACGTTTTAAGCGATCAATAATGACCTCTAGGTGTAATTCTCCCATACCAGCGATTAGGGTCTCACCAGTTTCACTATCTGTACTAACCCTAAAGGTTGGATCTTCTTCAGAAAGCTTTCTAAGGGCCACGCCCATTTTTTCTTGGTCGGCTTTTGTCTTGGGCGTAATTTTTTGCTCAATGACCGGTTCGGGAAAAGTAATCTGCTCTAGAATAACGGGTGAAGCAGGATCAGTTAGGGTATCTCCGGTAGTGGTGTCTTTAAGTCCAACTAACGCTCCTATTTCACCAGCAAAAATTTCTTCTACCTCCTCGCGGTGATTCGCATGCATTCTCAATATCCTTCCTACTCTTTCCTGTTTATCTTTAGTGGCATTTAAGAGATAACTGCCCCTTTTCAAACTACCCGAATAAACGCGGAAGTACGTAAGCGTTCCCACGAATGGGTCGGTTGCAACCTTGAAAGCAAGAGCTGAAAATGGAGCATCTTCTGTCGGCGCCCTCTCTATTTCCTTATCTGTTTTAGGATCTATGCCTTTTGCTGGGGGAACATCTAGGGGTGAGGGCAAATAATCTATAACTGCGTCCAAAACGGGTTGAACTCCTTTATTCTTGAGAGCTGTTCCACAAAAGACGGGCACTAAATCAACTTTAAGAATCGATCTTCTAAGAGCTGATTTTAATTCTTCTTGAGAAACATCTTCACCGTTTAAAAACTTTTCAGCAAGAATATCGTCATGGTCTGCTACTTTCTCAATCAACTCAGCGTGCATTTTTTGAGCATCATCTTTCATGTTGTCTGGGATTTCTTCCTCAACAATTTTCTCGCCTTTCTCTCCTTCAAACCTGATGGCCTTCATAGAAACCAAATCAACTACTCCTTCAAATTCCGACTCCAAACCAATGGGAAGCTGAAGAGTAACCGCATTCTTGGTCAACCTATCTTTAATTGATTGATAACTCTTGACGAAGTTTGCCCCCGTCCTATCAAGTTTGTTAATAAAACAAATCCTAGGAACCTTATATTCATCGGCGTAGTGCCAATTGGTCTCTGATTGGGGCTCAACACCAGCCACACCGTCAAAAACAACGACGGCTCCATCAAGCACCCTCATTGAACGTTTTACCTCAACGGTAAAATCAATGTGACCGGGTGTATCAATAATATTGATTCTATGTTCCTTTTCTTTGTTGCCCTCTTCATATGAAGGTATCCAAAAAGTGGTGGTGGCAGCAGATGTGATGGTAATACCGCGCTCTCTTTCTTGCTCCATCCAGTCCATGATAGCCGCCCCTTCGTGCACCTCCCCTATCTTGTGAGAGATACCAGTATAGAAAAGAACCCTTTCCGTGACGGTGGTTTTGCCGGCATCAATATGCGCGATTATTCCAATATTCCTTACTTTTTCTAAGGGGTATCGTCTATTCATTTTTATCTAGCAAAGTGTGCGAAAGCCCTGTTGGCTTCGGCCATACGATGAACGTCTTGTTTCTTTTTAATAGCATCTCCTTCGTTGTTGTAGGCGGCAATAATTTCATCCGCCAGTATTTGTGCCATTGGCTTGCCACTCTTCTTTCTAGCCGCTTGGATTATCCATCTGCTGGCTAATACGAATTTGCGCTCCGGCCTAACGTCCTGTGGGATTTGATAGTTAGCACCACCAATTCTACGAGATTTTACTTCTTGTTTGGGAGTTGCGTTCTCAATCGCTTTCTCAAATACTGTCAAAGCTGTTTCTCCTTGCACCTTTTTCTCTATCAGTTTCATAGCATCATACATCACGCTTTCAGCAGTACTCTTTTTACCATCCTTCATGAGGTAATTAATAAATCTACCAATAGCAACACTGTTGTGAATTGCATCGGGTTTATGAATCCTTTTTGGAGCCTGTCTTTTTCTCATTATTCTCCTTTGGGTCTTTTTGCTCCGTACTTAGAGCGTTTTTGTCTTCTGGCATCCACGCCGGATGCATCCAAAACACCCCTGACTACATGATATCTAACACCGGGAAGGTCTTTTACTCTACCGCCTCTAATCATCACCACAGAGTGCTCTTGGAGATTGTGTCCCTCTCCGCCAATATAGGCCGTTACCTCCTGACCATTAGTTAGGCGAACTCTAGCTACTTTTCTCAAGGCAGAGTTTGGTTTCTTAGGGGTGGTTGTAAACACCTTCAGACAAACACCACGCTTGAAGGGTGATGAATATTTAGATGGACGATTTTTCAAATGATTAAAACCAGAAGAAAGCGCCGGTGTCCTATCCTTTTTTTGCGCCTTCTTTCTACCTTGTTTTATTAATTGATTAATAGTGGGCATATCGATTAGTGTATCCACTTCGTTAGAAACAGGTCGCCATGAGCGACCGTAGAGCGATTCAATGCATCAGTTTCTAACGGGCTAAATATAAGTTTAATCAATGTCGGTGTCAATTGAATTTAGATAATCGATGTTCCTACGATAAGGGTTGTGATGATACTTGCAAGACCAAATATTAAGCCAGAAAACAGCATCAAAAAGAGAAAAACAAAGAATATGCCACTTACTCCTACGCCTTGGAGCATATGCGAATACTTTGGAGGTAGAAAAAGTGTCAATATTTTAGAGCCATCAAGGGGTGGTATGGGTATTAAGTTAAAAACGGCCAATAAGACATTAATAAAGACGACTTGATAGAGCATGATGGTGAAAACTGTCCCTAAACCGGCTCCAAACACTCGAATAATAACTCCCATGATAATAGCTAGCGCCATATTAGTGCCGGGACCTGCCAAAGCTACTTTAAGTGGACCGTATTTATAATCCTTGTGAAGATTGAGCGGATTATATGGAACTGGCTTTGCCCAACCAATTAGAAATGGTGAGTTTGTGATTATTAACAAGAGGGGTAAAAATATCGAACCGATGGGGTCAAGGTGGGGTATAGGATTGATGGTTAGTCGACCCGCGTTCTTGGCGGTCTGGTCTCCTAGCTTTAAGGCAACCATTCCATGAGCTACTTCGTGGACAACCACAGACATGATTAACACTACAATTCCGAATACCTTTGGTTGAAATATGATTTCTAGTATGTTATCCATTACACTTAGTTATATAGTTATACCATACGATGAAACAATGTGAGATATGTGGAAAGGGTTCATTGATGGCCGGCAAGAGGCACAAGCTTCGTGGCAACTACAACCCAACTCCCCAAAAAAGAAAATATCCAAACTTACAAAAATCTGTTAATGAAGAAGGTAAGAAGGTGCTTGCTTGTACGCAGTGTATAAAAACTGTCTCCAAGAGAACGACTAGTAAGTAAAATTTTTTTATACAGGCAAGCTGTATATTGCCCTTCTCATTTCGGGCTGTATCTGTTTTCTTGATACAACCGTTCAATT